>JAOZSR010000070.1 GCA_029939575.1 Fidelibacterota bacterium | reverse complement strand
AGGAGATTCTTTCAGTCAAAAACCTGATTGTAAACATTCGTACCTCATTCAGAAAAACAACAAATTTACTTTTTACGGAATTATCAAATTTAGTATGTAATTATTATTGCCTATGAAATCCTGAAAAAAGGCATTTTTATTAAAAAAGGATATGGATTTAAGTTCAAATTTTTGCTTTTAGATTTTTCAATATATAGCATCAATTTTCTTAGGATTATTGTATCATGGAAGTACAACTTAATGAAAATATTAGATAAATCTGATTATGCTGAATGCAGAAAATTGAATATATAAATAAAAAAGCCTCTGAAATTCAGAGGCTTTTTAGTAGCGGGAGGAGGACTTGAACCTCCGACCTTTGGGTTATGAGCCCAACGAGCTACCAGCTGCTCCATCCCGCGATCATTTTCTTTATTTAAAAAGCAGGTAAGTATAAATAAATAAAAGTATAAATCCAAGAAAAGAATTCGTCTTTTTTAATCTTTTTTGACTCCTGATTGCAATAGGATTTATCATAAATCCTCAATCCCAGATTATCCGTGTTTCTTGTAGTGTTGCCTACTCTCCTATCACCTTTATAAGATATCTTTTTTTCCGCTTACCATCAAATTCGCCATAAAAAATCTGTTCCCATGGGCCAAAATCCAATTTCCCGTCTGTAATGGCAACAACTACTTCTCTACCCATTACCTGTCTTTTCATATGAGCATCAGCATTATCTTCAAATCCATTATGGCGATATTGTGAGTGAGGTTTTTCCGGCGCTAATTTTTCCAGCCAGACTTCATAGTCATGATGCAAACCACCTTCATCATCGTTGATAAAGACACTTGCGGTTATATGCATGGCATTTACAAGACACAATCCTTCACGAATTCCGCTCTCATTTAAAACTTTTTCAACCTCAGGAGTAATATTAACAAAAGCTCGTCGTGTTGGTATTTCAATTACATTATACCTGGTTAATGATTTCATTTTTCCTCCATTTTTTTCTATGAGAAACTAATAATACTAAATATTTTTTCCAAAATTAAATAAACCTAAATGGTTTCTGTAAAAATTATTATTATTTGGCTTTTATCCTTTAAACTTATTATCTTAGACAGTAATAAAAATTCAGGAAAATGATGGATAAATCTTCAAATCAAAGACAAAAAATAATCGCCATTTTAGGTGGCAGAGAATGTGATCAAAAAATCCAATCCGCAGCCTATTCTGTTGGGAAATTAATTGCTGAGAAGGAGATGATTTTACTTTGCGGTGGCAGATCAGGTGTCATGGAAGCAGCCTGTAAAGGTGCTTTTGAAGCAGGTGGATTAACTATCGGTATTCTTCCTGGGAATGATACATCTGATGCAAATAGTTATGTCAAAATCGCACTTCCAAGCGGAATCGGTATCGCACGTAACTCAATTATTGTCAGGAGTTGCGACGGTGCAATTGCAATTGGTGGCAAATATGGTACTCTTTCGGAAATTGCTTATTGCTTCCAGGCTGACAAACCGGTATGCTCACTCTTTTCATGGGATATAGAAGGTGTGACCCAGGTTAACTCTCCAAAAGCCGCAATTGATTATATTATCCCCAGGATTTTTCCTAAAACATGAAATCAAAACGAGGAAAAAATGATACATGCTACAATTACAGTTAATGGAACAGTTCAGGGAGTTGGCTTCAGGTATTTTGTTGTCCGGCAAGCAGAGTCATATAATCTGACTGGCTATGTGAAAAATCTCCCAAACGGTTCTGTTCTTTGTGAAGTTGAGGGTGAATCCGGATTAATAAATGATTTCTTGAAGGAATTAAATGTTGGTCCCTCAGCCTCCAGAGTAACCGGATTGACCTGTAATAAAAGCAAAAACCTGTATCATTACACAAAATTTGAGGTAAAATTTTGATTAACAAAATAAAAATTGGTTTAGCCCAGACAAACCCTATTGTCGGAAACCTGGAATATAATTTTTCCAAAATAATGAAATATATAAATGATGCTAAACTAAAAGGTGTCCAGTTAATAATCTTTCCCGAGTTAACAATTACCGGATATTCTCCCCAGGATTTGATTGTAAAACCTGCATTTATCAAAAAAAACCTGCAAATTCTTGACAAAATTTCTTCTGAAATCCCAGCCGGAATCGCTACGATTTTAGGCTTTATTAATAAGGAAAAAGGGAATATTTATAACAGTGCGGCTTTGATCCAAAAAGGACGCCCCATCCAAAAACGGTACAAAACCTTATTACCTAACTATGATGTTTTTGATGAAAAACGTTACTTTACATCGGCTAAAGAAAATAAACCTCTGAAATTTGAATTCAACGGAAAATCTCTAAATTTAGGTATTCAGATCTGTGAAGATATTTGGGACGAAAACCAGGATATAAAAATCACGGAATGTCAGATCAACCAAAAGGCAGATATGATAATAAATTTATCAGCCTCACCTTTTGATTGGCGAAAACGAAATATCCGGACAAATCTTATTATTGAAAAATCTAAGTTATATAAAAAGCCGGTTATTCTGGTGAATCAAATTGGTGGGCAAGACGAACTTGTATTTGATGGCAATTCAGTTGCTTGTGATTCAAGAGGGGAAATAATCGCACATGGTGATTCATTTTCAGAATCACTAAATATTTTTGACATTAATCTGGAAAATCTTGAAGGTGAGCCTGTAGAATTTCATAATCAATCTAAAGAAGAATCAATTTATAATGCACTAATATTAGGTGTAAAAGATTATTTTTCAAAATCCGGTTTTTCAAAGGCTGTACTGGGACTTAGCGGTGGAATAGATTCAGCTTTGGTGGCTTGTATTGGAGCGAAAGCACTAGGTGCGAAAAATATCACCTGCATCTCAATGCCGACTAGATTTACTGCACAAATGAGTAATGATGATGCCAGAGATCTGGCAAAAAACTTAGGCACAGTTTATCAAACTATAGAGATTGAACCAATTATAAATACTTACGAAAAATGCTTATCAACATTTTTTGGAGATACAAGCAGAGACATTACTGAAGAAAATATCCAATCACGTATTCGTGGAAATATATTAATGGCTGTGGCTAATAAACACAATTGGCTGGTTTTATCAACCGGAAATAAGACAGAAATCGGTCTGGGATATTGCACAATGTATGGCGATATGGCTGGTGCTCTTGCTGTGATTGCTGATTTGAGTAAATCCGATGTTTACTCATTGAGTAGATATATTAACAAAATTTCTGGAAAAGAAATTATTCCCAGACGAATAATTGAGCGTCCACCTTCGGCAGAATTAAAAGATAACCAGGTTGATCCATTTGATTATTCTGTTGTTAGTCCACTTGTCGATTATATTATTAATGAAATGAAATCTAAAGATGAGTTATTGGAAATGGGATTTGAAGCAGAATTAATCGATGATATTTATAACAAAATCCGATTGACAGAATATAAAAGAAAACAAGCAGCTCCCGGGATAAAAATTTCAAAAAAAGCTTTTGGAATTGGCCGGCGTTTTCCGATTATTAACCATTTCAAAGGCTGATTTAGAAATGTTGAAAAAAATTCTACTTTTAGTTTTAATTTTGTTAGAAATTAATTTTCTTTATTCTAAAGATGGAAAATCTCTCCTGGGTTTGCAGTGGAATGAAATGGATGTTCAAAATAAAGAATTCTATTTAGCCGGGTTATTCCAGGGATTACAAAAAGCAGGACAAATTCTGGAAATTGAACTGGAACATCAAAAGCAAAAAGAATTTACTTTTAGCGAACCTTTTTATATTTATCAGACAAAAAAAATAATTGCAAAATACTTCCCAAATGACAATGCTAATAAAAATGAAGAATTGATCAAACTGCTTGATGCCTTCTTCTGTGACGGAGCCAATGAAAAGATAAAGATTATTACCGCAATAAGAATTATTAATGAACGTCAAAAAGGTGAGATTGAAAAGTCTGATTTCTGGTTAAAAAAAGCAAGGTTAGAGGAAAAATAAATGCACAATAATAAATTATACGATTTAATAATTATTGGCGGCGGCGCTGCAGGACTGGTAGCAGCTGGTCACGCAGCAGATCTTGGGATGAATGTTTTACTTATTGAAAAAATGCATCGACACGGACGAAAACTACGGATTACCGGCAAAGGCCGTTGCAACCTGACAAATGCAGCTCCCTTGAATGAATTCATCAGGCACTTTGGGCAAAATGGCAAATTCCTCCGACAGGCTTTCAATAATTTTTTCTCAGATCATTTAGTTGATTTTTTTCATAATATCAATGTCAATACAACCCTGGAAAGAGGCGGACGAATTTTCCCAACCAGCGGACAAGCCCAGGAAGTAGTTGATTCACTGGTACAATGGAATAAACAGGTAAGAGTCAAATCTTCTAAATGTTCACAAGTTATAGAACTATTAAAAAAGGAAGATAAAATATCCGGGGTGATTATTCAGCAAAACAATTCCACGAAGAAAATTTTCGCTAATAAAATTATTTTGTGCACTGGTGGACTCAGTTATCCCTTAACAGGATCAACTGGTGATGGATATAAATTAGCCAAATCAGTTGGTCATACAATTATTCCACCTAATCCGGCTCTGGTTCCATTGGAAGTAAATTCAAAAGACATTAGAATGTTGGACAAACTTAATCTTCAAAATATTAAGGCTTCCATTTATGTCAATGGAAAGAAACAATATGAAGAATTTGGTGAATTGCTCTTTACTGAATTTGGTGTTTCCGGGCCGACAATTCTTACTATGAGTAAAAATATTGTCCGTGATTTGAAATCAAATTCAAAAATTCTGTTAAAAATTGATCTGAAACCTGCCCTGGATTATAAAAAACTCGACAATCGACTTCTCAGAGATATTTCCTCAAAAAATTTACAAAATATTGATTCACTCCTACGTGGATTATTACCATCTCAATTGATTCCTTTTTGTTTAAAAGAAACAAAAATCTCTTCACAAAAAACATTAAGTGAAATCACAGTTGAAGAACGAAAAAAAATACGAATGTGGCTTAAAAACGTAACTTTCGAAATATCTAACCATCGCCCGATAAAAGAAGCAATAATAACATCAGGAGGAATTTCCCTGAAAGAAGTAAATCCCAGGACGATGGAATCAAATATAGTGAAAAATCTTTATTTTGCTGGCGAAGTTCTTGATATTGACGCAGATACCGGTGGATATAATCTGCAAGCCGCTTTTTCTACAGCATGGCTGGCCTCTGATTCAGCCTCAAAAAAATAAATTTCTCAAAAACTAAGACAATAGTTCTATAACTAAAAACGCCTTCAAAAATGAAGGCGTTTATGATAAGTTTCTTTGTTCCAAAAATATTAAACTTCTCGGAATTTACTTAGATATAATTCTTTTCTCAGACGTTTTACAGCTTTCGCTTTTTTCATCCTTCTTTGTTCACAAGGTTTAATATAATAGGAGTTCTTTTTGTAAGCTTTAAGAATGCCAGCTTTTTCGAACTTCTTTTTGAAACGTCGGATCGCTCTTTCTAAGGGCTCTCTTTCACGGACAGTTACCTGTACCATAGAAACTTCTCACCTCACTTTCAGAATGTAATTAGCCTAAATAGGCTCTTAGTTTTTCACTTCTTGTCTTATGCCTCAAGCGGTTAATCGCTTTTTCTTTTATCTGTCTTACTCTTTCTCTTGTTAAATTAAAATCGTCACCAATTTCATTTAAGGTAAGAGAATATTCTCTATCAATTCCAAAATACATTTGGATGACTTCACGTTCACGGCCTTTCAGAGTTTTCAATGCTTCTCTGATTTCCTGTTTCAATGAATCCATCATTACATCTTCATCAGGACTTTCCTGCCCACTGTCTTCAATTACATCGATAAGCGAATTTTTTTCTCCATCACGAAAAGGAGCATTTAACGATTGATGTCTGCGAGATATTTTAATGGCATTAGATATATCTGTATTGTTCATATCCAGGCCAACTGCAATTTCATCCTGCCGTGGTGCTCTCTCATATTGTTGTTCGAGATTTTCGGCTTCTTTTGTAATTTTACTTATTGTTCCTACTCTGTTTAAAGGCAACCGTACTATTCGGGAATGTTCTGCCAATGCCTGTAAAATCGATTGACGAATCCACCAAACAGCATAAGAAATAAATTTAAATCCTCTTGTCTCATCAAAACGATGAGCAGCTTTTATCAAACCTAAATTTCCTTCATTGATTAAATCGGTAAGTGGTAATCCTTGCCCCTGATAGTCTTTAGCAACACTTACGACAAAACGAAGATTAGCTTCTGTCAACTTAGTCAGAGCTATTCTATCACCTTCTCTAATTCTTTCTGCTAAATCTATTTCTTCATTTGGGGACAATGGTTCATAGCGCCCAATCTCTTCAAGATATTTTCCCAACGCTCTATTTGAATCAGAACCAGATTTTTTAACTTTTTTTGACATTCATACTTCCTTACATTGACTTGCTCAAATAAAAATTATACATCTTGATAATGTAATACAATTTAAATTTTATGTCAACATCAAAGATGAAATATTATTTTTTTTTAATCCTCATAGTCTTTTTTAAGAAAAATCAAGATTATTAAAAATCTAAATTATTAAAAAAAACAGGCTCCTAATAAATAGTACACTTATCATCAATAAATGGAAAATTAATTCCAGGAACTATACATTTCTACTCTTTTTGTCACTTTTTGTAAATATTTTTTTGTTTCTGCATAGGGTAAATTGGTCAATAATTTATTATAAACCCACGATGAATTATGATTGTTTACTACCTTAGAAGCGCTTCCCAGTTTTGTTGTTCCGGTCAATGCTCTTGCTACATTTCCCGGACCTGTATTGTATGAACAAATAGTACAGAAATAGGCTTTATCATCATTTTCTACTCTTTTAAAGTATACATAACGAATTTTCGAGAGGTAAGCGCATCCTAATTCAATATTGTTATTGGGATTGTATAAATAATCAGCCTTTAATAATTTATCCTTCCGATAAATATAATTATAAGCATCCCGGGCACCACTTTTCGGAACCAGTTGCATTAGCCCAAAAGCCGGAATATATGAACGGGCTTTAGGATTAAAACATGATTCAGTATGCATAACCGCAAAAGCCACACTCGGTCTGATATTAAAGCGTTTTGCCTGTTTTAAAACCTCATTTTTAAATCTCTTTGCTCTAACTTCTACATGATTTGGAACCATTTTTATTTTTACTTTATATTTTATCCTGGTTTTCCCATCTTTGGCTTTATATTCCTTTTTTTCAATTTTCTTGTTTGTTATAACTTTATTAACAAAGGTATCTACATTTTTTTTAGTAACTTCTTTCTTGGAATCCGTTTTAATCTGATCCTGTAATAATGGTTTATTATCATCTCCTTTTTTTTCTGTTAATTCTTTTAATTTTTTACTTAGCCTTGCCTTGGCTTTTTCCTCTGATTTTGGTTCAGACTTCAATTCAATTACTTCAACTTCAACAACGCCTTCTTTAAAATTGACTGCTCCCCTGGCATTCAAATCTTTATCATAATCTACATATTCATCTTTTGTATCATGGCGGAAATCCTGCCATTTCTTTTTAATAGCATCTTCCAGTTCTTCCATTTCTTTTGCAATTTGTTTTTCGTATGCTTCATACTGATTAGTAATTTGATCCTGGAAAAATCTAAAGTCTTCTGCAACCTTATCATTATATGCTTTTGACTGATCCTGAATTGCTTTTAATGCCTCTTGTTCCTCTTTCATAATTTCTTCTACTGTTTTCTCTTGAGTTATCAAAATTGGACAAAGAAACAACAATAGCATAATTTGAATAATTCTTTTTTTCATTTTTTAAACCTCTTTTTGATTTATAAATCAATTTTTACATATTTCAATATATTCTAAATATTATTAGAATAATATGATCTATATCAATACGTTAAAAAATAAGTAAATCTCAACGCCCTGTCGGGATTAATATCGTCCTCAAATAAATTCATAAACGAAAATTCAATACTTGTTGAAGAAGTCAAAGCTATTCGCATACCGGCATTTATTTTTCCCGATCTGAAAATATCATCAATTTCCGCTATTAAAATTATTTTTTTAATAATCTGCTGTTCATAAGCGGCAAACATATACAAATTTTCAAGTTCTAAATTTTTAATTACGTGCGTTGTTCCTACACCAATATAAGTTTTTCCGGTGCCCAGCAACCATTTCCATCCTTCAAAAACAGTTTTCCCAAAAACAGAATATAAGCCTCTCGGTTCACTCCATTTTTGAACTAAATTGCTCAAAGTATCTTCTCTTGTTTCTGAAAGGCGGGTATTGGAATATCCAATTGCCGCAGATGGATACCATACTCCCTCATTCCAAAACCGGAACTTTGAATAAAACCTGGGAATTTCAACTCCAACCACCTGGTCACTTAAAACTTCATTAAATACCAGGGATGTCCCGAATTCCAGCCTGTTCCAAAAACCAATTGATGAATTTACCAGTAGATTACCGGCAATATTCGTACTGAAATCCAAACTAAAATGTCTCCTGTCCAGGGTTAAAGCTGTTGGAATATTTATCAGGTTAGTAATACGCATTGGAAATTCGGAGATGACTGCAATATTTTCATTTTTTTTCTCACCGGAAATATATGGACTCCCGACAATTCTTTTTGAACCAATATATTTTCGCTGCCAATAATTTGTATTATATTTGGTATATTTTACTCCATCACTGGAACTTGCATGAATCATCCGATGATCATCAACATAAATTCCGACATGACTCACACCTCTCCCAAAAGTATTGAAAAACATTAAATCCCCTTTTTTCAATCCTGTTTGAGGAACAGTTTTACCTATTGTATATTGCTCTTTACTTGTCCTTGGTAGCAAAATGCCCTGATCTTTATAAACAGAAGAGGTAAAACCGGAACAATCAACTCCCTGCTTGCTTGTTCCTCCCCAAACATAAGGAACGCCTACAAATTCTTTGGTACTATTATCAAACTCCTTATTATTTAATTTGTTAAAAGTCCCTGTAGTTTTCACTCCAGCACATTGGATTAAAAATAATGCCAAAATAAAAAATACTAATAATAGCCTATAGGTTTTATTTTTCATTTGATTGCCCCCAATTATCAATTATTAATAATCTGGCTTACTTACTTTAATGCTGCCTGTAACCCATTAACAATGTCTTCAACTACCAATTCCGAGCAATTTTCCAGAGCGTTTTTGTGTGCTTTTGGATAATTATCTCCGAGACCTTCTACCTGGTTTTGTGCACTGGAGGCCAATATTCGTCCGGTTTTCAAATCAATAACCCGGACATCTGCATCTGCTTTGGCATAATATAACACTCCACTACTTACATCTCCCGATTCCGAAATAAGAGTTCCAACTATTGCATAATCAACAACATCTTTTAATTGATCAGTTATAGATTTGTTATCACCATATTCAATTGCCATTTCAACATCATCTATTGAAATATTTTCCGGCAATCGCCTGGCATCTATTACAGAGAAATTCTTCTTAACCAATCTTTTGATTAAATTTCTTGTAGTCATAGACTTTTTTAAAACTTCACTATTACTTTCTTCAAAAATATGAACAAACATTTTTACCGATGCAGCGACTGCAATTTTGAAAGTAAATCTTGCACTACATTGTTCAAGCCTGGCAAAAAGAGTTGGCACTTCATTCCTAAATGCATCAAGTTCCGAAAAATTTATCATAGCTTTGATAATTCCCGTTTCCGCTTCAGCGCTTTCAATGAGATTAACATTAGCTTTGAAAGTACCATTAAGATTACTAATGACATCTTTGGTCAATTCACCTTTGGCATTAACAAATTCCAGTAATACCGGTAAATTTCTAATTGGATATTCAATATCCTTATCGTAATAAAGAACGGTTCCTACAAGTTGTTCCTTAAGGTTTCTCCCTCGTTCTGCTTTCTGTGCATTCCCACTTACTATTTTAAATTGAATTTTACTCAGAATTGTTGACAATTCATTTTCCAGACGAACCTGAAGCATTTCGAATTTTCCATTTTTTTCTAAATCGCATTCAATCCTCTTTTTAATATTGGCTTGTACTATCAATAATTCGCTTAATGCCTTACTATAATTACTTAAAGCAGTATAAATATCTTTTTTAATTAATGCCTGTTGAGCAAAAATATGATAATCCTGTGCCATTTTTTTTATTTTTTCTGCACTTTCCCTGAATTGCTCTTCTAATTCTACCCGTGAAAGAACAGCATAGGAATAATAGGCATTTAGCTTTTTGTCATGATAACGCTCTATTATTTTTATCCCTTTAACGGTTGCTTTAGCATATTGTTTTGTTAGAGAGGAAGTATTGGTAGTCAATATTGAAGTTTCACCTGATTGTTCTTCTTTATAAAAATCAACAAGTTCGCTTGAAACAGAAGTGCTTATCTGATGAATTATTTCACTGATAGCCTCTTCATCAGCCCTGTTTCTATCTTTTTCGGCATCTCCTGTTTCACTGGCAACTCCAACACCCTGAAGCAATTCAGGATTATCAGGTAATTGCTCTATCCATTTTGGTTTTTTTCCGAAAGAATAGCCGAGATTTGTAAAGGCGATAATCAGGATAATAACTAATAATGTATTATTATTACTGTTCATTTTAATTCCCTAATTAAGATTAAAACCAAAATATAAATTACTATAAAATATGAGAAATTTTCTCTTATATTAAATCCTGTTTTTATAAATATTTCATAAAAATTAATTTACTTCAACATTACCATTTTACAGGCTTGTCTGTTATTTCCGGCTTGAATCACATAAAAATATATTCCTGATGCAACTCTTTGCCCTTTTTGATTAAGGCCATTCCATTGAATCTGATAATACCCGGGATTTTTTTGCTCATTAACTAAAGTCTTCACGCATTGTCCGAGATAATTATAAACCGATAAATTTACTTCCTCAATTTCCGGCAAATCATAATGAATAGTTGTAATTGGGTTAAAAGGATTTGGATAATTCTGAGCGAGCCTGAATTCTGTTGGAGTTATCCCAACACCCATGTTGTTTTCTTTTATATAAGCTTTTGTACCAACGATAATCCGATAATTTTTATCCAGATTGGATTTATTCTCCCATATTATCTCATCTAATTGAAAAATCCTTCTACCTGTTCTTTCATCTATATCAATTAAAAATAATTCAAAATTCTCCGGTATTTCATTTTCTTTTTCAAATTTCAATAGAATTTTATCAGAAACATTTTTGGCTTTTACAGAAAAGTCATAAAAATGTCCGTTCAAATTAACTTCTTTAAAATCACCGCTATAAATTCCGGATACTTCTTCCCACTCTTTTCTATTGAAACTAATATTTACATATTTATTCCCAATATTTGGTGGATCCATCATATCGTTGATATCCCATTTTTCATCAGAAGAATATCTTACTCCAACAAAATTATCTCTATCGTGTAAATTTCCTGATTCTATTGAAAGCCGGATATTCCATTCACCTTCACTGAGATTTGCAAATTGAGATTTTTTTGCTATTCCCTGGCCTGCTTCATCAGGAGGAAACTTAATAATATTCCCACCATAAGGTGTATATATAAAATACCCGTTAAATGGTTCGAGACGGGTAGATGTTACCCAACCTGTTCCATCCCATTCATATGCAACCGAACCCTGGACTATCCCGGGACTGGCATCATATACATCCTGCCAGCTAACCGGAAAATAAAAAGGTATCCCAACCTGATTCCAACCTTCATCAAGTGACATAATAAAACTTTCGTTGGTTTTCACCGAAATACTTGTGTCAATTGAAATTACTTCCTGTTCTTTGGTAATTAACCAGTAAGCCTTTCCAGGGTCAAAAGCAAAATCCAGACGATCCTTCAATTCTACATAATTTCCATTGACCCATCTAAAAAGCCGATAATTTTTTACATCATATTGACCGAGAATTCCTTCTAACAAGCCAGAAGCATTCCTTTCCAACAATTCCGATGGAATAGAAAAAAGTTGATAATCCGATGCAGGAATAGTCAAAGGTGGCAATGATGGAATCTTTATCCTGACAATTGCCGGTATTTCCGGAGCTGTAGTTGGTATTTTCTGATAATTTGCCCCATCATAGGCCTTTATATAATATTCTACTCCCCGACGAGTAACATAGGCTAACGGAATTTCAGCATTATACACGCCATCACTTATTTCCATTGCAACTGAATCAAATCCTGCTTTTCCTCCCTGCCTATATAACAACCTGGCCCAACTAATTTGATTATTATCTTCAATACCAGCAGAAATTGTAATGGCTGTATTTTCCTGGATACCGCTATTTTCAATATTTTCCGGTTCAAAAGCAATCTCCGGTGGTGTATTATCAAAACCAGTTCCAGTAATATTAACTGTATCAGTTTTATCATTATTAATAATATAAATCTGTCCCTGGTAATATACAGGTTCTGACGGTGAAAAAGTTATTTTAAAATTTTTATCATCATTTGGATATATTTCATAATTTGATGGAGAAATTGTTACTATGGTGTCAATTTCATCAGATTTTAAAAATTCTGTTATTTTAAGAATATCTGAGCCTTCATTTTCAATTTTCAGTGTCAAATCCTTTGATGACAGAACTGCAACTTCTTCGAAATCAAGAGAATGGCTATGTACATACATTTCAGGAAAAACACTGGAGCCATATAATTCTATAAAATAAACTGGAATATCAGGATCATTATTTTCAATCCTCATATTAGCAGAATATATTTTACTTTCTACAGGAGAAAATGATACTTCAAATTCATAATAGCCACCTTTTGTGATAGTCTCAAATCCGGAAAAATTCGTTGTAAATACATTGTCAGTACAGGAAATTGCAGAAATGTTTAGGCTTTGAGTCCCATTATTGCTAATCCTTATATTTTGACTTATAGGAGCATCTTCTATATGAATATTGCCAAAATCAATATTTTCAACAGAAACCAGAATGTTTGGAACCGGGGTTGCGGAACCGATACCTAAAACATGAACATATCCGGGTGAATGTGGTGTATCATTTGTAAAAATACTTAATGAATCATCATAAATTTCGGCATTAGAAGGATTAAAATAGACTGATATTGTATTTGTATCCTGCATTGCAACAGTATTATTTATTGCTGACAGATTAGTGCTGAAATCATTATTTGTCGAATTAATATTAGCAATATTTAAATCAATTGTTCCAACATTACCAATATGTAAAGTTTTAGTTGCCGGATTACCTGTTTGGACAGTTCCAAAATCTATTGTATCATTAACAATAATTATATGTGGAGCAAATGTTCCTACACCTTTTCCATAAATACTATAGCTATAATTTGGCTCAGGAGAATTATTCACAATATTTAACGATTCAAAATATTCAAGAGTATCATTTGGAGTAAAATATAAATTAAAAGACACTTCTCCTCCAATATCGATACTATCAGATAAATTTACAAAATTATGTTGAAATATATCTTCGTCTGATGACGTTATATCTGAAATCCATAACTTTGCCGTACCGGAATTTTGAATACTAATTTTCACTGAATCAATTATGTCAGTAAAAATATCAACTTCGCCGAAATCATAGGGTGATGTTGGAATTATCTGGATTTTTGAAACAGGGATTGTTGATCCCTGCCCGGATACATAGATTGTCTTATTTGCATCATTATTTTCAATAACAATATTTCCATTAAATGTGGCTTCTGAATTAGGTTTAAAAGTTATTATTACATTAATACTGTCACCCGGAATAATCGTTCCCTGGCTTGAATTCCAACTGGAAGAATAACCAGAAGGTAAAGTTATATCAGTAATAACAAGGTCAGCATCACCGGAATTTTTAATCACAAAATTATTTTGGACAGAATCACCAATAAAGACAACTCCAAAATCAAATGCAGTTTCCGAGATTTCGATCATCGGTTTCACAACTATACTAAAATTTGTACTTTTTGACGGACCCCATTCACCCCTGTTATTTCTGTACCTGACATATAATTTATGAGATCCGACTTCCAGCCCTGTTTCAGATATTGCCAATTCCAAAACAGATGATTCTTCCAGACTATTATAAAAATCATCTTCCGGTGGCAATATTATTCCATTTCCCTGACCCGGATCAGTATCGAAAAAATATTCAGCAAGATCAATTACCGGTTGAGCCTCTTCGCTGATGATAAACCTGGTTGCTCTCGCTACTCCCCAATATCCATTGGACATTTGAATTCTGAAATAAGCTATATGCTGTCCTTCAGCAAGTCCAAGATTGGCCAGAGGAATATCAAAATCGAATTCCTCATTGGCTTCGTCATAAACTCCATCTACTGGTGCAGGAATAGCATTACCCAATCCTCTTCCCGGATCTTCGTCTACAAAATATTCAGCGCCCTGAACATAGACCTCATTTTCCTCACCATTATCCGTTACAAAAAAATTAATCTGGCTGGTTGGGCCCCAAAATCCATTTGAACCTTGGGCTCGAATACCAACATTATGAACTCCTGCAGACAATCCTAAACTGCCAATATCGAGAGGAATTTCAAAATCCTCAACAGATTCTGTAAATGTACCTGTTACAGATTCTCCTGCTCCGACACCCGGATCTGAGTCAACAAAATATTCAGCGGCGACAATATATAATTGATCATCAGCCTCCTTAATAATATAAAAAGTTTTTGATTGAGCCGGTCCCCAACCTCTCTTATCACTATAAAAACGAAAATAAATTCTATGCAATCCCTGAGATAAACTTAAATCTGAGATTGATATATTTGATTCTGACACTGTCACAATATTAGTTCCGGCACCAACCGTCAATTCAACACCATTTCCTTCTCCCGGGTCAGTATCAATAAAATACTCGGCACCTGAAATTTGGTCATCGGTTCCTGCTTCATCTTGTTTAAATACAATCGTTCCCTGAGCTGGACCCCAGCCTTTTTGATCACTATAAAATCGAGCATATACGATATGAAGACCAGGATCAATATCTACACCGGAGGCTGAAACAGAAACTCCGGTTCCCGGGCTTCCAACCGTCATCTCAAAACCATTTCCCTCTCCCGGGTCAGTATCAATAAAATACTCGGCACCTGAAATTTGGTCATCGATTCCTGGTTCATCTTGTTTAAATACTATCGTTCCCTGAGTCGGTCCCCAGCCTTTTTGATCACTATAAAATCGAGCATATACGATATGAAGACCAGGATCAATATCTACACCGGAGGCTGAAACAGAAACTCCGGTTCCCGGGCTTCCAACCGTCATCTCAAAACCATTTCCCTCTCCCGGGTCAGTATCAATAAAATACTCGGCACCTGAAATTTGGTCATCGATTCCTGGTTCATCTTGTTTAAATACTATCGTTCCCTGAGTCGGTCCCCAGCCTTTTTGATCACTATAAAATCGAATATAGAAAAGATGCAAACCAGATTCAACATTTATATTTGTACCCGATACAGTAACATTTGATTCGGCTGTAGTGATAGACAACTCAGTGCCATTATTTTCACCTGGATCAGAATCAAAAAAATATTCTGCTTTTGAAATATCAAGAGCCGGTAGAGTTGTAGAGGCAATATAAAATTGACTACCACGTGATGGTCCCCAGCCATTACTATCGTCATGAAAACGTAAATTAATCCAATGAAATCCATCTTCCAAAGAAGTAAAGGAGACTGGTTCAGCAACACTCACCGAAGATGCAGGTGTGTTTATTGTAAAAGAACTGCCACTACCGGTTCCGGGATCTGAATCTACAAAATACTCACCACTATCGATATTTCCCGATAAGGTTCTGCCATTCGCTAATACACTAAGACTACCATTGCTATTATTAAAGTTGGTTTCATCAAGACTCATACTCTGGACAACCGGTAATGTGAGAAATCCAAAATCATCATTCATAGGTGAATTTCCGCCATAAATTCCCAAATCAACATCTTCCATACCAGTTCCCTGATAAGGAGAACCACCTTCGAGATGAAAGTCAAAATCCTCATCATCAAGTGAATTCTCTGAAAAAACACTGGTGGAAGTATAATCTATAAAAAGTGGATCAACTGCAACAATTGAATCAACTCCAACAGTATTATTTTGAGAATTATTAAAAAATCCATTATACCTGATAATCCCGTTTCCATTTGAATTGATTCCATAAGTATTATTCATAAAAATATTGTTATATATTTCAGCCACAGAATTCACGGAAAGAGGGTAACGGTAATTATTATATGACACATAGAGCCCACAATGAATAAAAATATTATTTAATACAAAAACATGGTCATTAATATCCGAATTACTAACATTTAATCCCTGGGATGTACCTGCAAAGAGGTTATTATTAATATGTTGTCCTTTTGTGTTTCCTACATACAATCCACATCCACTACTACCTGAAAAAAAATAGTTGAATCGAATAGTATCATCCTCAGTCTCAGTAAAATAAACAGAATAAGTATTATTGGATCCTGTTTGGATGAAATAATTTTTTTCCAAAATAATTGTGTTTGCACCGGATTGAACAATTACATGATTTCCGCTGCCTTTCATTCTAAAACCTGATAATTTACTACCATCTGATGATCCGGTAAATGTAAAAAATCCATTCCCGGGCTGATCATATAGTACAGTACCATCAATGTCATAACCTGAACCAAGGATTGACAATTGTTTATTTACCGAAATATTTCCCAAAACAACATCAAATACATATTCACCACTTAAAACAAGAATAGAATCTCCGGAAGTAGCATTTGTCACAGCGTCATGAATAGTATGATAATCTCCACCGCCACCTTTATCAACGACAATCCGTGCTCCGAGGGAAGGTTGTAAGGAAATTATAAATATTATAATTAGAATAATAATTTGTTTTTTCATCAGATTAACCTCAATTCATTCATCAATGCCAAAAATTTAAACAGCTAAATTATCGAGATGTTCTTTTTATAATTGATGATTTTGGATTAATACCATCTCTCTCCCGAGAACCTGATGTTTTGGAATTAATTTGATTTGTACCCTGGTTAATATTCGGAGTTGATATTACTTCTTCCCCTGACTTTGCCGCTGCTTCTTCTCCAATTCTGCCAGTTGCAGATATTGAGATTGTTCCGGACGGTGAAACACTGGTCGGTGTCACCGAGATAGAGATAACAACCGGAATGGTAGGCTCGCCTTTGCCACCGGGCATTGGCCATGGACCGCCATAGAGACTGATATCAGCTCTGGAGCCATCAACATCAAAATAATATCCTAAAATACCGGCGTCAACCATTGGTGAAGTTTCCTGTAGATTAAAATCATATTGCTCATCATCGATAGATGTTTCTATAAACACATCACCTGCACTATAATCTTCAAAAAGCGGATCCTCGGTTATCATAAAATAGCCGGCTGTTGGTGAGATAGAATTATTAAAGAAACCATTATATTTTATAATAGGATTGCCAGTAGCACTGACACCATAAACATTATTCATAAAAATATTGTTATATACTTCCACTACTGTATTTACTGATAATGCATACCTAAAATTATTATATCCAACATATAATCCACATTCCAAAAACAGGTTATTAAGAACTAAAACACGATCATTCACATCACTATTATTAATACTTAAACCATTAGCAACACTCACAAAGACATTGTTATTTATTAGATCACCTTTTGTACTTCCTAAAGCGAGACCAGACCCGTTTCCGGAACTAAAAAAATAATTATACCTGATTGTGTCATCTTCTGTACCAGAAAAAATTACAGAATAAATATTGTGGGCTCCGGTTTGAATAAAATAATTTTTTTCAATTACAATTGCTTTAGCTCCCGACTGAACGTTAATATGAGTACCGGCTCCATTCATTCTAAATCCGGTAAAATAATTATTGTCTGAAGAGCCATCGAGAATAAAAAAGCCATTCCCGGTTTGATCAATTAAATGAGTTCCATCTTCATCATAGCCAGCCCCAATAATTG
>JAOZSR010000069.1 GCA_029939575.1 Fidelibacterota bacterium | reverse complement strand
GATAATTGTAGGAGATTCTTCATTCGTGCCTCATTCAGAATGACAGCAAATTTACTTTTTACGAAATTGTCAAGTTTAAATGTGCTCAAGTGTTTTGAATCAAAGCTATCATCATAAATATTTCCAGATAAGGATGTCAAAGTTACTGCCTGCATATTGCTAATTTCCAATTGCATACAGGTATTCATCTCCTCTCATATAAATTCTATTTTTTAAAATTGCGGGAGTACAAAAAGAATCCTCTCCCAGTGAAGCTTCTCCCACAAGATTATAAACACTGTCACATTTCACAATGTGGGTTACGCCCTGCATATCAGTAGCATAAATATTGTCATTCACTAAAATTGGTGACGAATAAAAGCCTCGGTCATATTCTTTTTCCCAGAGCATTTTGCCGGTTTGGGCATCTTTACAAACCAGGTATCCGTAACTACAGGCAATTATCAGATATTTTTCTGTTGCCAGGGGGCTGGCCGTATCGGGTAAATTATAATCTGTTTCCCATTTGAGTTTTGGTCCATCAGAGGTCAATGCTATGGCTACAACCGAAGCATAGTCATTGGCACCAAAAACCATTCCGTTGGCATAAGCCGCAGATGGTCCCATTTCGCCAGCCAAAACATCCATATTCCACAATTCAAGTCCTGTTCTCGGGTCAAAGGAAGTTATAGATGTGCTGTTTGTCAGAATCAATTCCATTCTATTGGTCGTATTAACACAAATAGGTGAGGACCAGGAGATTGCATTTCTTTTTTTTCGCCACACTTCATTGCCGGAATCGATATCAAAAGCCAGGAGTTTTCCCTTTTTCTTCTGGTCATATTGGACAATTAAAAGGTTTTCGAAAATTATTAATGAAGATGAGTGGCCATAATGATTTTCCGGCTTTCCCAGGTTTTTTGCCCAAACCAGACCGCCATCATTTTTAAAACAAGCAAGATCGCCGGTTGGAAAAATTGCTGCTACATAAGCCCCATTGGTGGCTAATGTATTGGGAGCATATCCTGTATCATCATGTAACCTCACTTTATTTTGTGATCTGCCCGGAACATCCTTAACCTCACTTTGCCAGATAATCTCACCTTTTTCAACATCATAACAATAAACCTCCTGCCTGTTTTTGTCTGCTCCGGAAATGAACAATTTGTCCTTCCAGATCACCGGCGAGTTATACCCCGGTAATGGGGGTTTTACTTTCCAGAGTATGTTTTCTCCGGTTTCACCATTCCATGACAAAGGTGCTGATTCTGCAAAGGAAATGCTGTTTCCGCCAATTCCCCGAAAGCCGGGCCAGGTTTCAGTCTTAAAATCAATTTTTTCCATTTTTTGAGGCTTAATAAAACTAAAATTATTCATGTTCAAATATGACAAACCTGCCAATAATAATGAAAAGGTTAACAGAAAAGAGCCGAAACCTGTTAACCATTTACGAGATTGGAGAATGATTTTCCAACTGTCATCTGCGTCTGCACAACCTTCCGGCAATGGTAGTTTTTTGGTCAATGTGAAAATAGTTTTGAGAGAAATGAGTAATATTCCGACACCTATAATTAGTAAATATGCTCCGGTTTTTAATTGCCATTGATTTGTGAAATATGCTTTTCGGGCTAATAAATCAAGGGCCCGAATTTCATTTTGCAAAGCCTGGTCCCCGGGAGTTTCCTGTAGTTTTTCAGTCAGACCTTGTAAGGCTCGGCTATTTAGAGGATCAATAGTTTTGGTTTGTAGAAAGTTTGCTACCAGCAGAATACAAACTATTAAGGAGAAACTTGCCGCCACAATTGCCACACCTTTAGAAATCCTGATAATTGTCTCGGTCATGTTTTGCTTTAGGTTATTCATGTATTTTCCTTAAAATCACGGGGTTTTGATATTTCTGATTATTTATCAGAAATTTTTCCATATGTTCCTGTACATTTCATGAATGTTAATCTGTTCTTTGTTGTTTTTCTTCATTTTAAGCCTAACTTTTTAACCTTTGCAGATGGAGCGCGATCCACAGGACAACTCTCCCAACATCTTCCACAGCTAAAACAATGTTGTGGATTAGGTTCGTAGTCTTCTCGTTTTCTTCTGACAGACAGGCCGAATAATTTTAGGGAAAAGGTCAAACCAAGAAAAGCCCCTAAAATCCATCCGCCAATTCTAAACTGTGCAACAATATTTTGCGATTCGTTCGCTAATTGTTCACCTGTTTTCTCCTGAGAACGAAAAGTTCTGGACTCCAGGGTTGTTTCTTTAACCACGCCCTCGTCTTCCAGTCTTATTTGCTCGGCTAATCTGACAGTTGGGTTTGCCCTGGCAAGTATGTTATCAAGACGGGATAAGGCAAAACCGCTCACAAAAATAATCAATGGTATTAATAATAATAGGATTCCTACTCGTTTGGTGCCCGCTGTCCTGGTTTCCGGAACTTTATCCGGCGATGGTTTTTCTATAGCATCAAAAGGACAGGAGTTTTCGCATAATTTACACTGGATGCATTCTGTCGGGGTAATTGTAACATGTCTTGATGACAATCCGGACATCCATCCCAATAAAACGCCATAAGGACACAAAAACCGACAATAGGGTCTGGCGATTAATACACACAAAATCAGGAATGCACCGGTATATATTATTTTATTAAAATCCCCACTTAGACGGAATATATTTATAAAAGGATCATATCTACATATAATAAATCCTGAATTTGTGAAAGCAAGAAGCACGGCAAAGCCTAAATATAAATAGGGGAGAAAGCTTAAAACCTTTGATAAGGCTGAAGGGAGCTTGAGTGGTTTTAAAACCAGCAGGTCCTGAATTGCTCCTAAAGGACAAACCGAAGAACAAAAACTTCGCGCGAAAAAAAGAGAAAATAAAAGGGGTAAAATAAACACCGCTCCAACAAGGACTGGTAAAACATATCCCGAATTACCTAATGCAAGAGCAAAATTTTGCAGAGATCCAACTGAACAAACACACCCCTTCCTGAAAAATCCAAAATACAAAACTGACAATAGGGAAATAATAAAAATCCCTCGCCTCGACCTGCTTTTTAATGAAAAATATGCTGCCAGACTCATTCCAATAACCAGAAGGAAAACATCCAAATAATTAAATAGTTGAGAATCCGGTAGCGGAGTAGTGGTTTGTGGTTGATAATAATCGGTTTCAAATTCCGGTTTGGGGAATCGGTCCTGTGCAAAAAGATTACCCATTAATAAAGTTATCAACAGAAATAAATATAAATATTTTACACCCTTTCTCCTCATTTTACATACCCTTGTTCACCGCGAAGCAGATAGGGTTTATCAACAGGCACCTGCTTAAACGCGCCTGATGGACAAACTCTGGCTATTGCACATTCATTACAATTCAGACAGCGGTCATGGCGTACCTGTAAATACAAAGAACCATTTCCAAAAGCGCCACACCCTTTTACACATTTTGCGCAGCCGATACATTTTGTTTCATCTATGGAATATTCAAAATACGGATCCTCGATGTATGTACGCTTTATTGCACCAGTTGGGCATAGTTGGTTTTCTGCAGCTGTATCAAGATGAATCGCGTCGGGAGTAGAATAACCACCACATAATTCACAATATCCACAAACATCATAAGCGTGTACACACTTCACGGCAGATTGAGACAATACACATTCCGTAGCACATTTTTCACACTGTGTGCAAAGGTTAGGATCAATCTGCCAAACAGTATTTGCTTTGGTTGATTTTATTGCAATTGCTCCACCAAGACCACCAACCGAAAGCGCCACAGCTGTCTGAAAAAATTTCCGCCGGTTTATTTTTTTACTATTATCCATTTTTTAATTTCTTTTTAAATAATTTCATAGATAATGCCCGTGGTAATTCACACTTTGCATAACTCTGGCAATCTTTACACATGCTTTTATTAATGCAAACCTGGTTTTCTAATTTCGGTTTTTTAGTCATCAGTTTAGCGCCTGTAAAAGTTATTGTCCCAAAAGATAAATATCTTGCCCATGTTTTGAAAAATTTTCGCCTGTCTATATGTTCTGTGTGATTCATATTTTCCGGTCTCATTGTCTTTGGAAAGCCATAGCTTGAATTGTCATCTTTGGTGTTATTTCCCAAAATTATTTCCTTTCAAAAATTCTTATTTGTTTTCGTGCCGGGTCAAGTACGATAACGCGTCCTTTTGAATCTGTAACAACATCCAAATTAGTAGTTCCTTCGTTAAAATTATTGGCTCCGGCTACTACCGATATTAATTCTCCGGCCGGATTATATTCTTTTACTCGGGGTAATCCCTTTTCACTGGTAATAAACGAGCCATTTGGCATAATAGTGAAATGCGACGGATTGCAACAACCACAAAATCCATCAATCAACTGGGACGCTTTTCCCCACGATGAGATCAGTTCACCCTTAGGGCTAAAATTGTGGAAAAGATGCCGCCCGGGATTTACAACCCAAAGTTCCCCATCATGGCCAAAACCCAAATCAAAATAAGGGCTTGGGATAATAAACCCCGGAATACCTTTCTCCCTGTTTTGTTCCCCGATTATCCCTAACATTTCACCACTCTGATTTAATTTTCGGACAATTCGATTTCCAGCATCTGCTACAAAAATATAATCTTTTGACACTGCAATTGAAGTAATCACAGAATTGGAATCTATTTGCGCCCACTGTTCGATTTTCTTACCGGAAGAAAAATAAACTTCTATATGGTCACCCATTCCAAGATAAAGTTTGTTGTTGGGTCCGGTCGTAATACAGCCGGCCTTATCACCCAGATCAAACTTTGAAATATAATAACCGGATGAATTGTACTTTATTACTGACCAATCGCCCGTTACAAATAAATTATCATTGTTATCAATTGTAATTCCGGACAGTTTGACAAGCGGAACATCTATTGGTTCCAACTCTTTCCAAAGCAACAGATCAGAATCCACTTTTTTCAATTTATCGAGATTATATTCATAAGGATTTTGTGAATCCTTCATACCAGGTCTATTAAAAAATCCGGTCATTTGGAGAATACTTAAAAGAATAACAGCAACCGCAATTCCGGCTAAAACAGGTTTAATATATTTGGATAGTTTTTGCATAAACTAACTCCCTATATTTATACAGACCATTTTTTTTGAATCACGTAAAAGCATTTTGGTTTCAATAATTGCAAAAGGTCCCCATGCATCGTGTCCGTCAAGAACTTTTGCCTGATCGAGTAATATGAAATCTTTGGTTGAAACCCTGGCCATTGTCAAAGTTCCGTCATCATTTAATATATAAAATTTTTGATCTGCAATTATAAAGGGTCCAAGTCCAAAGCGATATTGACTACCACTGCCCCAAATTAAGTTGGTACAATCTTCCGCCCTGTAACAAACAAACTGTTGTCGCAATTCGCCGGCATCTTTTGGTTGAATGCTATACAAATGTCCATTATGCAAAAGTGGTGTTTGTTGTTCACAGGCCATTCCGTCTTTAGGTATAAATTCCTGTAATTTTTCAACAGAAAAACGCCCCTTATCTTCCTTTAACTGTAATACCATTCCACCGGCACCATAACCAGCGGTTAAAAATATTTTCCCATCTTCGGTAATTACCGGTGAGGGAGCTAACACAGAATGATTCCAGAGTTTTGTTTCCCATAGAATTGTGCCGATATCAAGGCTGTCTGCCGAAACTCCCACCATGCCACCTATTGCTGTATAAATATACATTTTTTTTCCACAAAAGGTTGTAGGCATCACGGAAGCATGAGACATTTTCCAGTTATTGGGGTTTGGGGTTGACCATTTAACCTTTCCTGTTGCCAGGCTAACACCAATGAGTAAAAATTTTCCGGCAGGAGCCAACACCACCAGGGAATCATCAATAATCGGGCATTGCCCGGTATACCAAAAGGGTGTTTCGGTTCCATAATCTTTCTCCATATCAATGCCCCAAAGAAACTCTCCTGTTTTTGCAGCAACGCACATAGTGTGACATTTTGGGCCGATTGTAACAACATAATTACCTGATAGAGCAGGAATTGTTCTTGACATTCCATGATTTCGTTTTATCATAACAGGATAACCACGTTGCCAAAGTTCTTTTCCTGAAGCCAGAGAAAAACAACGTAATAAGTCCATTCTCTTTTCTTCGTCATAATCGATTAAATATACCCGACCCATTGATACGGATGGCGCAGCGTGACCCTCACCAAGGTCCACTGACCAAAGAATTTCCGGCCCGGTGCTTGGCCATTTATCCGCTAATTCAATATCGTTGTTAATAATGTTTTTTGAGTCTGCACCCCGAAATTGTTTCCATTCTCCGGGTAATTCCTGATCCAGGTCAGCAAATTTTTTGAAATAGGAACCAATCTCTATTTGTTCAGCCTTTGGATCATTGGCTCGGTTAACCGGCTGATTATCCATCCCGGGATGATGTTCTATTAAGTCCAAAGCTGGTTCATAACTAATCCACCAGGATAAAACGAGAACAGCAAAAACACTTACTATTCCAATACTAAGCCATACTGTGATTTTATCTTTTAAAATACAAGCACCTTGGTTTTATTAACAAAACAGGATGAATTAATTTCACTCTGCTTAGTATAATTATTTTCCATGGAGTATTCAATTATTATTTTGCATTGAAATTTTGATATAATATCCTAACCTGTATTGTTTATGAATTTTTGCTTCCCGTTTATTATAGCACTAAAAATATTGCTGTTATATATTTAAACAAACTAAAAACAAAATCTTAAGCAGGTGTTGCTATTTGTGTTGTGCGTTTTCGGATTAAATTGACACATCTACACAAACCAACTGTCCATAATTATTTTTAGCATACACTTTTCCATTGACTAATACCGGATCTGTCCAACAATGACATTTTAGGCTCTCGTCAGTTAGTCCCTGGTTTGAGGCCATTTCAATTACCTGAGCACTGGATATTTCTTTAAATTCTTCAGGAGAAGGTTCCGCGAAAAACAACTTTCCATTACCATTAAGAATAACCAAAAGATTATTTACATTAATAACACCACCCCAATTGGCCCTCAGGTCATCTGACCATTTTAACGTACCGTCTTTCAGATCAACACAATGAAATATGTTTTTGTTTCTTTTATTCGCAAAACCATATAAGTAATTATCAATAATAACCTTGTTCTGAAATCCACCACGCATACTTCTGCTTGTCCAGATAACTTCAGGCTCACTATTTGTTAATTGTAACAGAACGCTACCGGGTCCGTAATCTCCTGATAATAATAATTTATTGTCAAAAAATATTGGGTCGTTATCAGATGCATATTTATAAGACCATTTAATTTTACCGGTTTCTATATCAACGCAATTTATTAATTCCCGATTATTTGAAAAAATTGCATAATCTTTGCCCATATATTCAAATAGATATGGAGAGGCCAGGCCTCCGGTTGTGTTTTTTTTACTTTCCCAAATCAAGCTGCCTGTTTTTTTGTTTAATGCCATACCAGCTTCACCGGCTGCTAATAGGAGAAGGTTTCCTGATATTACCGGGGATCCGGCAAAACCCCAATTAGGCTCACCAACAGAGAATTCCGAGATAAGATTTTTTTTCCAGATAATCCTGCCATTTATAGCATTTAAACAAAACAGATCACCCGTAGCTCCAAGTATATATAGATTATCTTCATCTAATACAGGAGATGTTCTGATACCGGGAAAAGGGAAATTCCGGGCCGGGTATGTATATCGCCATATTTCATCTCCTGATTCACTATCAAGGCAAAAAATCACATCTTCAAAACTGCTGTCAGTACCGGAAATAGTTTCAAATGTTCCTGATGTATAAAGCATTTCATCTTTAATTGTAACCATGGAATGACCTTTGCCAACATTTTTTTCCCATAAAATATCAGGGCTGCCTGCCAGGGCTTTGGGATTCCACCCGGTTTCTTCAGAAGTACCATTCGCATTTGGTCCGCGCCATTTTTTCCAATTTTCAGCATAAATTACTGAGACTAAATTTAATATCAACAGAACTACAATTAATTTTTTCATACTTATTCTCCAATTAATAAGCAGGCTGGACTTCACATGGTCTGTACCAAATGAGATTCAGAATGCTGTTTTACTTGCCATCATTATCTCGGACCCGGCTTCTTGATTTTGTCTGGGTCAGAGATAAATTATTCACAAAACCGTTGTTGCTACAAAATTTCATTTATTTTAATAATTCAACAATTTCAGACTTGTCGGCTTTTTTTGCCAAATCAAGAGCTGTCATTTTATCATTGTCTTTGATACTTGTTTTTGCATTATATTCAAGTAATTTTTCAACAACCGATTTCATTCCTGCAGAAGCTGCATAGTGCAGGGCTGTTTTCCCCTGTTTGTCCCTGATTGAAACTTTTGCTCCTAATTCAACAAGTGTCAAGGCGTTATCCTCGCGATATGATAGGATTGCCTGGTGCAAAGGGGTTGTCTTGTATTTATCTTTTTGATTAATTTTCATTCCTTTGGAAACCAATAGAGTAATAACATCCTTGTTATCATATTTTTTAGCCGCTAAATGAAGAGGAGTTTCCTTGTCTTTATTTTTCACTTTTAATCTGGCACCACGGGCAATTAATTTCTTTACAAAATCAACATTCCGGGCATATGAAGCCAAGTGTAAAGGAGTGTTTCCATCAGATTTTTCAATATTGATATTTGCATTGTTGTCAAGCAGCAAGTCAAGCATCTCTACTCTGCCGCTGGATGTTGCCATGTGCAATGGTGAAACGCCTCTTTTATCCTGAAAATTTACATTCGCACCCTGATTAATTAATAGAGAGGCGACATCAGTATGATTATTTTTACATGCAAGTAATAATGGGGTATAACCTCTCTTGTCCAAAATATTAATTTGAGATCCTTCTTCAAGAAGTGCTTTAACAACTTCAGTTTGTCCCGATTGAGCGGCAAGGTGTAGAGGCGTTTGCATTTTGTTGTTTTTAATGTCAATATCTGCACCTTTTGATATTAACAATTTTAATACATCAATTTGTCCTTTTTTTGCAGATAGATGCAGAGGAGACATGGAATACCTGTCTAATTTATTTACATCAAGCCCGCTGTTTACCATTTGGTCTACCACTTCCACCAGACCACCATCTGCCGCAGAGTGGAGCAGATTACCCTGATTGGGGTTTATACTATGGATATCAGCACCATTGGCAACCAAGCGGTTAAAAAGTGCCTGGAGTCCATTTGAAGCAGCAATATGCAGTAAATCTGTGGATTGTCTGTCTTCTTTCCTTATCTCGGCGCCATGCTTTAATAAAATATTAATGGCTTTGTCGGTTTTTGCCTCTATGGCGTTATCAAGAGGTGTAACTCCATTACTGTCTTTTTCAGAAACCTTTAGCCCGGCATCTATTAAATATTGAACAACCTCTCCATCTCCGGTAGTAGCGGCATAATGTAGGGCTGACTCATTTGCTGCGGTTTTCATCTTTATATCTGCACCATTTTGAACCAGTAAATCAAGCATCTCTTTTTTTCCTGTCTGGTCCTGACAAGTTGTGTGAATGATGTTAGCCCCGTAGTTCATTCTCCTGTTCACGTCTGCGCCGTTTTCAATCAGGATTTTTGCAACCTCAATTTGATTGAAATATGCTGCATATAATAATGGAGATTGAGTAAAACTATCCAGAGAATCAACCCCGATTCCTTTTGTAATTAGATATTTGGTTATTTCTGGTTTTCCAAGACGTCCAGCAGTGAACAATACATTCCTGTTTCTGCCATCCTTGGAATTCACATCAATACCTTTATCAACAAGCATTTTTACTATTTCAAGATTACCACCTCTTGTTGCCATCTCAAGTACTCCAATGCCTTGTTCATTTTTATATTGTATCTCAGCACCATTGGTGATTAAATATTGTACTGTTTCAAGATCTCCGCTGTTTGCGGCAAATTGAAGGGGAGTAAAGCCCTGCTCTCCGGGTTCGTTCACTAAAGCGGGATTTTCAGCCAGGATATTTTTAATTACCTCCAGGTTACCCTCTTCAGCAGCATCGTGAATTTCACCGGCAAATCCCGTACAAATAAAAAGAAAAATACTGAAAACCAAATATACTATTTGTTGATTGTTTTTAGACATTCCTTTCTCCTTAATTAATATTCTTAACAATAATCCTTAAAACTGTATTTTTCCCGATCCCGTAAAGTCACAATCCATAAAATCTGAGCGGGTTTTAATTTTTTAGTATTTTACTATTCCAGTCGTATCAATATATTAAAAAATCTCTGCTACTTTGTTTAATTCTCGACATTTATACAAATCAGATCGCCCTGATGGTTTCTGATATATATATTTTTATTAGATAGAACCGGTGCTGTCCAGACAGGGTTTTTTTTGCTGGTTTCTATTACTTTTGCCTGGGCTATTTCTTTGTATTCTTTCGGATTTACTTCCGCAATATGTAAATTCCCGGTTTCAGTAATAACAACAAGTTTGTTGTCTATGGCAATCAGGGATGAAAACCCAAGGATTTCTTCCCATTGTAATTTTCCGGTTTGTGCATCAATACAAGCCAATCCGCTATTTCTTCGGCCAACATTGCCTTTTGGTCCATAAATATAACCATCTATTAAAACACAGGAGCCAAATTGCGCAAGAATATTTTTATTTTTCCAGAGTTCTTTTGGTTTGTTATTGCTAATATCAAGTAGTGCACAGCCGGATTTGTATCCGGAACTTAAAAACATTTTATTGTCATAAAATATCGGATCCGAGCCATTAATATCCCAGGATGTTTCCCAATGATATTTCCAGGCGATTTTCCCGGATTCAACTTCAACACCGAATAGATCTTTCGCACTAAATATAGCAGCATATTTTTTCCCGGACATTGTATAAATCATTGGAGTGGCATAGGAAAAAGCTCCCGTTTCACTTTTCCAAACATCTTTTCCGGTATTTTTATTTAAGGCCACACCGGCTTTGTTGACATTTAACAAAATTAAATCGCCAACTATTCTTGCTGATGATGCAATTCCCCATGTAATATTTGTTGTGCCATATTCAGCAAGTAAATGTCTTTTCCAGATCACGTTACCCTTTTCCCCATCAAGACAAAAAACATGCCCGTTCTGGCTAACTGTATAAATTTTTCCCTTTTCAAAAACCGGGGTGGCTCTGGAACCTTCAAAAGAAACATTTTCACAGGGATAGGAATGTTTCCACATCTCCTTTCCGGTTTGTTCATCAAAACAGAAAATATTGTCTGTTTCATCAGTATTTCCCATTGTATATACTTTTCCATTTGCAACACAAACAGAGGCATAGCCCAGCCCCACGTTTTTACTCCAACGAATATTCAGGTTTTCAATTGCTTTGGGATTCCAGCCGGTTTCAGAAGTAATTCCATTATGATTAGGACCTCGCCAGGTCGCCCAATCAGCGGCAAATATAAATTGAACAGAGCATAATACTACTATTGTTAATAACATAACCATCTGTTTTTTCATCGTTTTTTCCTTCCTTTGGGTTTTATGCTCTTCCCAATCTGATTTACCTTAGACTTGTGATAGAGCAATATAGTTGCATGCTTTTTATTTTAATTAAGAATTAATGGCTTTTGTTAATGGTTGATGGTTTACTATCACAGTGTGTGGACTGATTAAAACAAACAAAAATTAATAATAAGGCCCTGAGCGCCGTCCGCCTTTTTCTTCATATTTCAGATCTTTCAGTGTTGGTGCTTTTACACGAATTAATAAACTGTACTGTTTGCCATACCCGCCCGGCACCCAGTTGAATGATAATTCCCAGCAATGTAAATCCCGTGAAATATTTACATTCTGATTTAATAGTCTTTTTTCCATTAAATCAAACCTGGCGCTGTATCCGATTTTCCACTTTCTGGTTATGTTCATTTTTAAACGCATATTCATTGAAAAAGATTCATTCTTGATCAGGGGATTGTTTTTATTCAGACTATATCTAAAATTGAAAGTCGCATTCCATAATTTGCTACCACTCTGTTTTGATGCTGTTTGGGTTGAATTATCTCTGGTAATATTTTCCTGCTCCAGAGGGTTCAATAGTTCCTCAATTGAATCCAAAGAATCTGTTTGGGTTGTATCTGAAAAATTAGCGGGATTTTTGTAGCTGCCAAAATCTTTTCCTGACAGGCTAAACCCGGTATTTGCACTCATAGAAGTAAGTCGCGGTATAGGAATTGATTTCCATGTCTTATGCCATTCATCAACACGATGTCCTTTATAAGCATAAAAATCATGAGTTGTAGAAATATTTAACACCAGTTTTTTGCTTAAATTTGTACGGATCGAAGTGCGTAAAGGTGCCCAGTTCATACTATCTGCAACCAGATTGTTTCTGGTTGAAAAATTTAAAGTAAGCAGGTCAAGTTTCTTTATTTTTTCTCCGGATTTTATTTTTGCCTGAAAAACATTACTAACCCGAAGGTTCATGGATTGTGATTCGTGCGATGGAGTGGCGCCGAGTAAAGTAGTATAAAAGGGATCATACTCGTATGATTGTCCGCTTGAATCAAATCCGGTCTGAACATATTCCGGGTTCCAACCAAAAATATCTTCAGTAAAATCTGGTGTATAACTCAACCCAACAGAAGGCGTTACAACGTGGCGTAAACTTTGTAATCCACCAATATTAACAGGAAACAACCCATATAATTTGGTTTGTGCGTTTAGCGAGGCGTTTCCGGTATGTCGTGCCATAAATCCTTGGCTGGTAGTTGTCAGAACCTGATTGTCTTTAATAATAAAATTTCCATTTTCGTCATAAACCGGTTTTTCATACTCAAAAATCCAACCCTCGCGCAAGCTCATTGATTGATTTATGGTAATATATTTAAATAGTTTTTGGGAGGCGTTCAGCGAAATATTGTGAGTGATCGCGTTTTTTAATTCGTTTTGCTCTTCCCACAAAAAAGAGTCAGCCTCAGCCGCACTCATATAATAAATATCCTGCTTGTTTTGTAGTTTTGAGTTAATGTTAAAAAAGATGTTATTATACCACTTACTATTTGTGGCACTTCTTCCCTTTTTTAATGGAATTAAGGCTTTACGTCCACGGCTTAATGAGATGCTGGGAAGAGTTCTGCGTATATAAGTTGTTTTGCTGCCTGCCCTTGTAGGTAGAGTTTTAATTTTTGTTTTTGCCTGGAGATTGGTAGTTTGATTCAGGTTCATAGAAAAAGAATATGGTTTTCCCGGCCAGGTTTTTGATAAAGTTGCGTTACTGATCACCTGTTGATTTAATCGGGTTGACTGATCCATGCCATATCTTTGATTAAATGAATCATTGCTGATAAAACTGCCATTAACATTTAATTTCATGGTAGGGCTGATTGTATGGCGATGATTTACAGCCAATTTCCAGACCTTTTCCCGTGAAGGAGAAAAGAATTGATTATCATAAAATCCATTGATATTTCCGTTAAATTGATACATTTTTTTATATCTGGTGCGAAAATTTAAACGCATTCCCTTTTGATCAAAAAAATCTGTTGTAAGTCGTGTGTCATAATAATCAGATGGAGCCCAGAAATATCCAAGCCCTCTTAGATAATGACCGGAAAGACGGCTCTCTCCGTAAGTTGGCATAATCCAGCCATCATGACGCCCACCGGCTTTGCTGGGGAAAACACCAAAAGGCAATCCAATCAAAGGAATATCATGAATATAAAGCACAATCGGACGGGCAATAATTTTATCTTTTTGAATAAGTTTCATTTTTTTGCTTTTAAAATAAAAATGAGGGTGGTCGGGTTTGTCACAGGTAGTATATTTTCCCTGTTCAATATAGAAAACATCTTCCTCGGCTTTGCTTATATTTTCGCCATAATAATATCCATCTGCCGCCTTGGTATTACCTTCTACAATACGTCCTTTGCGGGTTTTGATATTATAAACCATTTGATGACCGGTAAACGGCTCTTTGCCATCCTGTTCCAGAGTTGGCAAGCCGGTTTCGGCAGTATCAGTCTCGGATTTTTCCTCAGGATATGCATAAAGTAAATTATCCTTCCATTTTACATCAATTATACCGGCAGTTAATTTTGCATCACCGGACTTCACAGAAGCATTTTTCCTGAGATTAGTACTTTTATCTTTTAAATAATATTCTATTCGTTCGGAAGAATAAACAACCGCCGTGTCAACACTTGTGTTGGTTTCATGAGGAATAAACTGTCCTTTTGTCCCGCCAATTACTATGATTTTTTCTAAATCCTTATCATGAAAATCCATTATAATAGTATCACCGCTTGTAAGATTTACTCCCTGTATAATAGAATCTTCCTGCACATTATAATAACTTGATGCCATAGAGGAAATACAAATGGAATCAGCGCTTCCATCCCGGAAGAAAAATTTCATTAACTGTCCGGATATCTCATCTCTGATTCTTAGTGAATCGCCCTTCTGTGTTTTTGTTGTGTCTGTACTTTTATCTGGCAAATAGGACAAGACTGTTGTTTCTGCCCTGGCTTTTCCATCAACAAACAGATATTCCAGTTTTTCGTTTTTTATCTTTACCTGCATTTTTTGGCCACTAATTTTCTGTTTTTCATTTATTACAATCGGATTGCCTTTGAGATTTATTAATCCCAGGGAATCGGTATAATCAGCAAAGTCTGAATGTGTTCTAAATTTATCTTTGGAAATAATTACATTTCCATCAGACGAAAAACCGCCATTTTTTTCATTTAGACGAATAACATTTCCTTTTATTTTAAAAGACTCTTCACCTGTTGAATCACTTCTAATCAGCTCTGGATTGAGAAAGGCTTCGATATTGCCCTGCGCTTTATAATAAATCAGGGAATCTGCTATGAGCATGGTGTTGTCTTTCAGGTTTTTCAAGCGGCTGTTTTTTTGGGAAATGGCTTTGTCATTATCAGAATTATAGACCAGGAAGTCTGTGTTTAATTGCTGTGTATCATTTTTTAGGAAAACTTTTCCGCCGGTTTCAAACTTATCCTGTTCTACAAAAAACCTGACAGAATCAGCCTGTAATGTATTTTTGCCATCTTTAATAATTGTTCGGGAATAGGTGGTGATAATATCATCATTAGAGTCGTATGAAAGTTTACTGGTTGTGATTTCAACAGTGTCTTTTAAAACTGAAACATTATGCAGGAAGTCTGCCCATTGTTCCTTTTCATACCAATAGGCCAGATCGCACTTTAAAGTAATTTCACCTTTTTGAAAAACAACATTGCGAGTAAGTTTTTTAACGATTCTTCCGTCGTTATTTGTTTGCTCCAACTTATCAGCGCCGATAAGACGCAGTCTTTCGCCGGCCTGAATATTATTATCAAAACCGGTCATAAGATAAAGTATGGCCAGAAAAATAAATTTTATATTAAGCTGTTTAATTAGCATGAAATAATAACAATCAATTAAAATTCATAAATATCTAAAGTAACAAAAGTAATATATTAATTTTTTTTTATTCTTCTTAGCCTAAAATGCTTCAGATTTCCGGTAAAAAACCACCGCGATCATGTTCAGACCTTAAAATCTTTTTTTTAAATCCTGGATTCAACAAGTAAGTGCAACTCTTAGTTGACATAACAGGCAAGTTGTAGTAAAATTTGCTGAACTTATTACAGGGCATTGTAAAAAATGTCAAAAATAATATAACCTGTTATTTGAAACCAGAAATAGGGCCAAGGTCCTCTTTCTGGCTAATAACCTTTTTATCTTGATAAGACCTTTGAAAAATATTAATTTTTAAATCGCTAAAGCAATCTACATTTGTAAGTAAATGAAGATTTTAAAAAAGACTGTTGTAAGGTGAAAATTTAAAGGGAGATGAAAGTTTATGACAAATAATGATGTCTTGCGCCGTATAAGGTATATTTTTGATTTTAGTGATTCAAAAATGATCAATATATTTGCCCTGGCTGACCTCCAGGTTACACGAGAACAAATCAGTAACTGGTTAAAAAAGGACGATGATCCCGACTATCAAAATTGTAATGATAAAACCCTGGCGATTTTCCTGAATGGTTTTATCAATGACAGGCGTGGAAAAAAAGACGGTCCTCAGCCAATTCCTGAGAAAAAGATAAATAATAATATAATTCTAAGAAAATTGAAGATTGCCCTCAATCTAAAGGATATTGATGTGTTGGAAATAATGAAACTGGCTGATATGCACCTGGGGAAACACGAATTGAGCGCCTTTTTTCGTAAGCAGGGACATCACAATTATCGCGAGTGTAAAGATCAGGTATTGCGTAATTTTCTGAAAGCACTGCAGATAAAATACCATCCATCTGAAAATTAATACAATACAGCATTAGAATTATTAAGTAAACTAAAATATCTAATTATTATAGGACTAACATGCCCAGATTATTGAATTTTATCCTCTTCTTTTTAACAGTAGCCACCCTGATTATTTTCATACATTATTATTTTTGGATTCGACTCTTTCGGGATACCGGTTTGTCAGAAATATCAAAAATTTCTGGAGTGTTAATTATCATTATTCCCTCGGTTTTCTTTGTAATTGCTATGGTTTCCTCGCAGGTATTATCCCTAAAATATTCATTTCCTTTACTATGGATGGCCTATCTTTGGTTGGGAATCGTGATGCTTATGTTTTTTAGCCTGATTTTTACAGATTTATTAAGATTAGTATTTTTCCTTTATACAAAATTACCTTTTTCAGAGACTTTTGTATTAAATCCGGAAAGAAGGCAATTTATATCTGTAATTATTGCAATTGGCGTTTTAACAGTTACTTTAATTATGTCCGTAATTGGAGTAAAAAACTATTTTGCGCCGGTTACAGTGAAGACAATAAATATTTCCCTTCCCGGACTTCCGGAGGTTTTTAAAGGATTTAAAATTGTCCAAATATCTGATCTGCATGTTGGACAATTGATGACAAAGACACAATTGGAAAAGGTTGTACAACAGACCAATCGATTAGAACCGGATTTAATTGCCATAACCGGTGATCTTACAGACGGATCAATAAAGAAGTTGTTAAACGAAACCAAACCCATCAAAGACCTGGAAGCCCGGTATGGTGTTTATTTTGTCACCGGCAATCATGAATATTATAGTGGTGTTCAAAGCTGGGTTCCGGCTATAGAAAATATGGGAATTCAGGTATTAGCCAATGAAAGTGTAAAAATTCAAAAAGATGGTCAAAAATTTTACCTGATTGGTGTCAATGATCATGAAGCAAAACGGTTTGATGAAAATCACAAATCCGATTTTGAACAGGCGTTTTCTGGATTAGATGATAATTTGAAAAAAATATTGTTGGCTCATCAACCGCTTTTAGTGAAAGACGCAGCTAAATACAATGTAGACCTTGTATTGGCCGGACATACTCATGGCGGCCAGATATGGCCATTTAATTACCTGGTTTATTTACAGCAGCCTTTTTTAAAAGGTTTTTATGAATATAAAAACACAAAATTATATGTTAACCAGGGAACCGGCTGCTGGGGTCCACCAATGAGACTTGGCTCGGAAAATGAAATTACCGAAATTATTTTAGGCCCATAAACTTGTATTTTTATAATATAGAAGTGAAAATTATTAAGTTTTGTGATAAACAATTTATAACTGATATTTTAAAATTAAGCATTCATGAATGAGAAAAAGGAGTAGAATGGACTTTAACCAATATCAAAAAAATGCCTTCAGTACTGCCCGGTATCCGGATAAAGGAAAAAATATATTTTATCCGGTTTTAGGATTATGTGGAGAATCTGGCGAAGTTGCGGAAAAAGTCAAAAAAGTTATACGGGATAATAATGGTCAAGTCTCAGAAAACACAAAATTAGAATTGGCTAAAGAACTCGGTGATGTTTTGTGGTATATTGCAGCGCTGGCAACCGAATTAGAACTGGATATGAACGAGATTGCTGAAAAAAATATTGAGAAATTGTTTTCCAGAAGAGACAGAGGAAAAATAAAAGGTAGTGGTGATAACAGATAATTTTCGATTTTGGAAAACAATCTCGGTGTTTCGGAGTCGAGAACTCATCCCCTCACAATATATTATCGAAA
>JAOZSR010000150.1 GCA_029939575.1 Fidelibacterota bacterium | reverse complement strand
ACCTTTATAATGAACAAGATTTGAGTTTGCTTTCCATTATATCTGAACAGATGTCTTTTGCTATAGACCGTAAACGTGCTGAGGAGGAGTTAAGGGAAAGTGAGGAAAAATTTAGAACAGCGTTCCAAACGAGCCAGAATGCAATTACTATTACCAGTGTTGAGGATGGGACATACATTGATATCAACGATGGGTTTACAAAAATGCTTGGATACTCCCAGGAAGATGTAATTGGTCAATCTTCAATTGTGCTTAATATATGGAATGATCCAAAAGATAGAGATTTCCTGGTTACAGAACTGAAAAAGCAGGGGTTTGTTAAAAATCTGGAAGCAGATTTTAAAGGTAAAGAGGGGCAAATCATAACCGGTCTTATGTCTGCACATTTGCTGAATCTCAAAGGTAAAAAGCTACTCCTTGGCGTTACCCAGGACATTACAGAAATAAGAGAGGTCCAGGAAGAGAAAATAAAAGCTCAACAAATTGCAGCTGAACAGAAAAGATTGGCACTGGTCGGCCAAATAGCAGGAAAAATGGCCCACGATTTTAATAATATTCTTGGAATAATAATGGGCAATACAGAACTGTCTCTTCTTGATTGCAGGGATGCCCGGACAAAACAGACACTTGAATTAATATTTGAACAGACTTTGCGTGGTAAAAATCTTACAAAAAACTTAGTTGTCTTTGCCAAAGACCAGGAACCAAAACAACAATTTTTTTCAGTTAATAAAAAAATTGAACTTGTACTGAATCTGCTTAAGAAGGATCTTGAGGGAATTGATGCCATCAAGGAAGATGGAGCCGGAATACCTGAATTACTTGCTGATTCCGGGATGATTGAACATGCTCTTGTTAACCTTGTACAAAACTCAATCCATGCAGTAAGTTTAGTTGAACATCCAGGAATAATTATCAGAACTTTTCATAAAGATAAAAATATATATATTGAAATCGAGGATAATGGATGCGGCATATCTGAAGAAATCCTTGACAGAATCTATGAACCTGCTTTTACAATGAAAGGAAGCAGGGATGTAACCGGCTCCTATAAACAGGGTATTAAGGGAACTGGTTATGGAATGGCAAACGTGAAGAAATATATTGAACAGCATAAGGGAAATATATCAGTTGATTCACAAATTGGGAAAGGTACAAAAATTACACTCAGCCTCCCTGTAATAAAAAAGGAATTAACTCAAAAAGAAATAATAGAAATTCAGGAGGAAAATTTTAGCTTTGAAAAATATATCCTACTTGTTGAAGATGAATCTGCTATTTCAGATGTTCAGTATAGAATACTGACACATGAACCATGTAACCACAAAGTTGATGTGGCAGCTAATGGCCAGATGGCCATTGATTTGTTTGACAGAAATCAATATGACTTTATAAGTCTGGATTATGTTCTTCCAGGAGTTTTAAATGGCATGGATGTCTATAATTATATCAGAGAGACTGATAAAACAATTCCAATACTCTTTGTTTCCGGGAACCTGGAGTTTTTAAAATCCATAAAAGACTTAAAGCATAAAGACAATCGCGTTGATCATGTCTCAAAGCCATGCCAGAATAAGGATTATGTGAGAAATATTAATGTATTACTGGAAAAAACATGAGTTAATGGAAATTCACTTATTCTCCAAACATAGATCAATACAATACAATCAATCATAATCTCAAAAATCTTTGCATCTATTTATCCCATATAATGTAAGTTTACCAGGATCAAAAATTTATTGTTATTGATCAAATTGCATCAGTATTGTATAGAGGCTCGAACTATACAAGGAGAAGACTATTAATAAGAATAATAAAAACTGTCACCCTCCCTTGTCCATGTCATGGTTTATCTGGGGACTTGGAGCTCTTTTTTATCTGGTCGGATTTTTTCAGCGGGTAGCTCCAGCTGTCATGACCCAGGAACTGATGCTGGATTTTCACATCTCTGCTTCAGGTTTGGGCCAATTGTCTGCTCTCTATTTTTATTCTTATGTGGCTATGCAGATACCTACAGGTATCCTGGCAGACACACTTGGACCCAGAAAACTTTTAACTGCTGGATGTATAGTGGCAGGTATTGGAACCTTACTGTTTGCATTTTCTCCAGGATTTATTGGAGCTGGTTTTGGCCGACTTCTTATCGGTGGGTCAGTAGCTGTTGCTTTTGTGGGGCTTTTAAAATTATCCTCTGCCTGGTTTCCCAAAAAATTTTATGCTTTTGTTGCGGGCAATGCTCTGTCAATAGGGCTGATAGGTGCTGTTAGTGCAGGTACACCACTAAGATTTTTCATGGACATCTTTAATTGGCGAGGTGTTATTTTTGTTACAGGATTGATAACTCTTTTACTGGGAGTTCTGATCTGGATATTTGTGCGGGACTGGCCACAAGAAAAAGGTTATTCTGAATTTGAAGATACAAGCCCTCAAAACAAAACATTATCTTTCAAAGAGATATGGGTTAATCTTTTTAAAGTCATCAAATACAGGAACACCTTGTTGCTGTTTGTTATTCCAGGTGGAATTGTAGGATGTATTCTGACCTTTTCAGGACTTTGGGGCGTACCCTACCTTGTTTCCCATCACTATCTAAGCCCGAACAAGGCTGCAACTTTGACTTCCTGTCTGCTTATTGGCATGGCAATAGGAGGTCCTTTTTTTGGATGGTTTTCCGATCGTTTAGGGAAGCGTAAACCCATTTATATTGCAGGAACCATTTCACTGACGCTGGGGTGGGTAATAATCCTTTTTATCCATAACATTTCTTTTTATCCTTTGGCTGCTATCCTTTTGATGACCGGATTTTTTTCAGGTTGTATGATTATAAGTTTTGCCTTTGTCATGGAATCAGTTCCACGAACTTTATCAGGCACTGTTTCCGGTCTGACAAACATGGGAGTGATGATGGGGCCTATGCTGCTTCAGCCTGTTGTTGGCAAAATTCTTGATATCCATTGGACTGGAGAGATGGTCAATGGAGTAAGGTCTTACTCCATTGCAGCTTATGAATATGGTTTTATTCCCATGATGGGATGGGTTGTTTTATCTGCCGTACTCCTGTTTTTTACCAAAGAAACCTATTGCCGGGGAATTGAATAACAATACCTGTAATCAATTTTACATAACAAATTTTTAAACGGCTTTTAGCTCTCTCAAACGGCTTTTAACGGCTCGAAACGCCTGTAAAATCAGGTGGAATACGCTTAAAACCGAGCTCTCACGCCGGAAACCGGGGTTCGATTCCCCGTGGGATCACCACTTAGAACACCAAGGCTTTCAGCGTTTTACTGAGAGTTTTTTTATTTTCATAAATGAATCTTCCCCACACTTTGGATGGTTTTCAAAATATTTTGACATTTCACACCCTTATGCTCAAAAGATTTTCAATCAATATCTAACCAGACCGGATTAATCCACCAAGTTTATGTTTATAAACAGTTTTTTCGATATTTGAAAGAGTTCTGCAACATCGGGTGGTGTCAAATAATTTTTAAAATAAGGCTTGTAATGAAGTTCATTATATAGTACAAATACAGTTACATTATTTAGGTTAATATCGATTTAATCTATTAATTTTATTATAAAAATAGGTGACAAAATGAGTAACAAATCACATGTTTTTTTAACACACAAATCAGGTAATTTTTATTTTAATCATCGTTTTAGTAATCATAAACTTTACTCTTTGCTGGTAGAAATTACTATTTTAAATGAAACTATAGTTGATTTACCAATATTGCCTGAAATGGCATCTAAATTAGAACTGGAAATTAATTACCGTTCTATAGCAGGGACAGCCGCTATTGAAAACAACCCGATCACAGAAAATGATGTGAGAAAAATAGCTGAAGGTAAAGAGGTTAAAGGATACTCTAAAAATCACAAACAAGAAATAATTAACCTTATTGAAGTATATAAACAACTTTCAAAAGCAGATGTACAGCCAGGTTTAGAAATAACCGAAAAAATTATTAAAGGAATACACAAAGACATCACAAAAAATGTGAAGCATGAATATAATATTCCAGGTGGATATCGAAGCAATGAGGTTTTTGTTGGAGATAAGGCACCTGGAGGTATTTATAAACCTCCAAAAATTCTTAAAGATATCCAAGATTTAATGAAAGAATTCGTTACATGGATTAACTGTAAAGAAATTACAAATTCACACCCTGTTTTAAGGGCCGCCTTAGCACATTATTATTTGTGTTTAATCCATCCTTTTGCTGATGGGAATGGTAGAACCGCAAGAATTTTAGAAGCAATTTTACTTAAATCAGCAGGGATAAAATATGCTTTAAAAGAACTGTCAAATTATTATTACCGTAACATAGATGACTATTATTCTGGCTTTTCTAAAACGATTGAATTAAAAAAAGAGAATGATGTATCTCCTTTCTTAGAGGTGATGTTTAAAGGCACTGCACAATCATTAAAACAAATAAAAGGTTCTGTGGTTGAATGTATACGGCTGTTATCTCTAAAAGATTACTTTAGGTTTCTCTATGAAAAAAAAGATATTACCATCCGGCAATATGATTTTTTACTCTTACAGCTTCAACAAACACATGCTTTTTATTTAAAAGATTTATTTAATAAACCCGTGTATAGACCTCTTTACAAAGAAGTAAGCGAACAGACAGCCAGGAGAGATTTAAAGAAATTTTTAAAACTTGGGATTATAGAAACAAAAGATAATCAATATAGAATAAACTGGCGATGTTTAGGATAGACTTTTTATTAATCTAATATCAACCCCACACTATCCAATCCTCATAGATAATCATCTTATCATTCCGGTACCTGTTTAGATATACGCATGTTTACGTCTGCTCTTTGTTCAAAATCCATTAAAAATTTAGTGTGTTCATCTGTCATATATTTAAAAGAAGTTATAGTTTATATTTGACTTATTTTAGCTCAATACTGTTCAAACCAGTTTAAATAAAGTATAAAAGATTTCCAAATAAGAAAAATTAGAGGAGATTGTTTTGTTAGGCACTTTGGTAAATGTTGCATCCATAATTGCAGGAAGTCTTGCAGGGCTTTTATTTAAAGGAAGAATATCTGAAAAATATAATAAAACAATCATACAATCCA
>JAOZSR010000068.1 GCA_029939575.1 Fidelibacterota bacterium | reverse complement strand
GGAGTTTATCCACAAATTTCCTAAGTTCTTGCTGAGATCGGGTATGCTTTACTTTATACAGTGCCTGAGCCAGACAATTTGCGCCCCCCCAAATTGTCACCCAAACCGGTCTGGGATCAGCACGGTCGACAACCTTGATGATCCAGTCAGATCCTTCAGAATCTTTATCGATACCAACAGCATTCATACCAAAATCGGGATATCCCCGCTTGATTATATTTAATAATTGTTTTTCCTCTGGATATCCTGATGCATGCTTTTCGAGATTATCCTGCACTTTGCCATAGACGCTAACAATTTCTCTAATCCGCCAGTCTGCAATTTTATCCTGTTGCCAGCAGGATGTGGTTGCAATCAGTCCTTCTACATCAAATTCATTGGCATAGGTTAAAAAACGTACCAGGGACATGGCATCATCGGGTTCATTTTCAATATCTGTCAGGACAATAATACGAGGTTTTAAGACATCAGAAACCAGTGTTAGAGGAAGGCAAAATATTAGCAATGTTAAGCCTAAAATAATTCTTATTTTCATTTTTTCTCATTTAATTCAATAAGTCTGACCTTTATTTATTAACAGGTAGAAGCGTCATCAAACGTTCAATTTCATCTTCCACTACTTTGTCACTCTTAGGTGCGGCATATCCTCTATATCCTTTTTTAAAGGACCATTTATATCCATTTCTCAAACTACCACCACCAGTCCATTCTTCATTGTAGTATTCAGTTCCATAAATTGCATACAATACCGTTACTTCATCCCAACTACTACGACCAATATTGGGTCCCTGGTGCCATTCCAACTCGAAGGATCTTCGAACTGGATTATGGACAGGGGTTTTATCAGTTAATGTTTCACCGGTAATCATGTCTCCACCAACATGAGTTGTAACTAAAGTTCCAGGCCAGTTTTCAATGACATATTGAGATTGATCGATTAGATTATGTCGCGAAAGATTGAAACCGTCATTGTGTAATCCACCCATTATCGCCAATAGTTTGACTTTTTTCTTTACCAGTTCCAATCCTTCAGGATCTTTAATTAAATCATATAAGTTATTGAGAAAACCAACACTAACAATAACAACAGAGTTGTCTTCCTGTTTTCGAAGTAAATATTTATATACAGCCAAGGCATTAGCCACTATATTATCAAAGGGATCATGCGCCATGTTATCAACATCAAAATTGCGTTCACTGGAAAAATAATCAGAAGGATCCGGATCCTTTAATTCATTTTCATAATTATTGTAAATACCAATGGGTAATGTTCCACGATTGTAATAGGTATTTATTGCATCAATGGCATCCGGCCCCTGCGGATGAACTTCATTGTAGCATACACCTATAAGATTCACTTTGTTTTCAATTTCTAATCCGTGAAGCACAGCCAAGGCACCTACATCATCTACGTCCAGTGTCATGTCCGTCTCATAGATGACCGGTACGCCTTTCATTTTGGCAACAGTAGTTTTTGAGTTTATTTCATTGTCTTGGCAGGATGTGCATATCAGAATTGCAATAAGAATTAACACTCCCAAAATATTTCTTCTGATTTTCATGAGTCACCTCTTTCATTATATGTTTAAAATATTATAGTTTTGTCAATGTAATATTTCTGATCCAGACCTCAGTCGGAGCGCCGGCATGAAGTTGGAATCCAAAGATGCCTGATTTGGATATGGTATCATCTTCTTCTATGTAATCCGCAGACTGGTAGCCATTTACCCAGACTTGAATATGGTTGCCTTTACATCTTAAAACCATATCGTTCCAGTCGTTAATTTTAACTGTTTTTTTTATCTCTTCCTGATTTGCTGTAACCAACATTTTATTTCGTCTGTCTTCATCATAAATACTTCCCCAGACAACTCCGAAATCACCAATAGGACCACCCATATCAGCCTGATATCCACTAACTGCTGGGGAATCGGCAATACGACGGCTTCTGAACTGGATTCCTGAATTGTCTCCAGGCCCTAAAATTTTGGCTTCAAGTTTTAATTCAAAATCGCCATACTCTTCTGTTGAACATAAGAACATATTATATGGAATTTCCTTCTCAAGTGAGCCGGCAACAATACAACCATCTTCGACACGAAACCAGTTCATATCACCTTCCCAACCTGAAAAACTTTTACCATCAAATAGTGATTCTGCAGCATCAGCTTTAGTCATATGCATCCAGGAACAACCGGACAAATAAAATACTAATGATACTAATAGTAAGGCTAAAATTAATTTTACTTTCATCGTTATCTCCTCTAAATATTTGCTTAATAAAAAAATGTGAATTAAAACACGATACAAGCAGGTGTCGGCACTTCAATTTGATCCACCATTTTGAGCAACCCTGTGCTTTTATCCCTTTTAAAAGAAACAATATTATTTGAATGTCGATTCGCAACCAATAAATACTTTTCATCCGGTGATAATGCAAAATTCCTGGGAAAATCACCTTGAGTTGATTGGTGTCCAACCAGGTTTAAAGATCCAGTGTTGGGTTCAACCTTAAAAATAGCAATGGAGTTGTGTCCCCGGTTGGAAGCATATAAAAATTTACCATCCGATGAAATATGGATATCAGCACAAATACTCCATTCATTGTAATCCATCGGTAACGTAGAAACAGAAACACCTTTTTCATAATTATCACCATCCAACTTATGTACTAACGTTATGGTGCTATTCAGTTCATTCAATACATAGATCCATTGTCCATTGGGATGAAATGCAAGGTGGCGCGGACCTGCTCCCGGTTCCATCTTAAGGGTATGGGGACTTGCTAGGATTAATTTTCCCAATTCTGTATCCAGCTGTGAAAACCAAAGTTCATCAATTCCCTTATCAACGGAAATAACAGCATTGCTTGAGGATTCAAACCAGGCGGAATGTGCATGGGGTATTTGTTGATCTTCATGTATTTCAGTTTCAAAATGATCTTCAACATCAAGTAAAGGACTTAGTACTCCTTCTTTGTCCAGTTTTAACAAACCAACATTGCCACCGGTATAGTTGGCAACTAATACAAATTCCATTTTATTTATTGATATAAAACAAGGATGGGCTCCACCGGATGAACGCCGGTTTATTAGTTCCAGGCTATTGTCTTTTATTAAATATGACTCCACGGCACCAACACCATCATTATCGATTTCATTAACAGCCAGTAGATATTTTTTATCATTACTTATTGTCAAAAAAGCCGGATTTTCAGTGATCGCTACTAATCCAATTCGCTCCAAAGAACCATCTTTATTTAATATATATTTGTAGATACCTTCGCTCTCTTTATCTGTATAAGTACCTACATAAAACGGATAATTATTATTTTTCTGTCCTATCTTATTTTTTCCCATTTGGCAACCTACAAGTAAGATGAGGATTATTATTGAACTAACGATCTTCATAGTATATCCTTCTGAATATAAATTTATTATCAACTGCGTTATCAATCCTTAATGCAACGTATGCTATAGCCACCCTGCTTCCATCCATAATCATAACGACTTACTTCTGAATTGCCATGATACAAGTAACGATGCCATGCAGTTCCACCAGTGCTTTCAGTTGCAGACCAAAAATAAGCATTGGTACCGATGCCATCAAAAACACCACTGTTATAACGATATCCACCTGGAAGTGCTGAAAAGCCGCTTTCATTTGTGGTAGATTTATTCAATCCACTCCACAAGCCATCACCACCATCAATCGTTCCGGGACTTTTCATTTTCCCACCAGCAAGGGCATCTCCCCCTAAAAAATCTACGAGTTCCTGCCACTCGGAATCTGTTGGCACATGCCAACCTTCCGGAGCAATCTGCCTCTTATCATTTACCGCAAACCAGTTATATAACAATCCATATATTTCGGAATTGGCTTTATTATTAGCATAAGAGCAACAGGATCCATCTTCATTATCCCACTCATCATCGTCTTGCAAATTTGGTATCACATCACCATTCCTATAGTGGGTAACTTTGAGATTTTCAGCCATCCATATTTGATTGCCTATTTTTACCGTTTTATAAATATTGCCATCAATATCCTTTACAGTATCAACTGTCGATCCTGATTGGAACACTTGTTGGATTCCACTACAAGAAACTAAAAACAAAAACGAGAGTAAATAAAATAATTGTTTGTTCATTTCACCTCCTAAATGGAACAAAAATCTTTACGTTTCTATGATGCCTTGTTTGCCATTTAAAAAAACTAATCATCAAACTGAACAATACACTCTGGTTTGTTAATAAATTTTTTCTATCTCCAGTAACATCTTTTTCTCTATTCAAAAGTTTTCCCATTTGAATATTCCCCAAATTATTTATTGATAAATCCCTACTTGTTAGAATAATAAATAGTTTTAATCATTTTTATTAAGACTAACAATTTGATAACCACCAGTTCGACCCAATTTTATCCACCAGGATAAATAGACAACAAAAGCAACAGCCGGTAATATTGAAACGATAGAAAAAGCGGTTGTCAGTCCATAAGTCTGCCCTAATGCTCCAATCTGCGGTATCCATACACTCACACCCAGCATTCCAATAAAACCAATTAAACCGATAGTAAGTCCGCCACCACCGGGATATAGTTCAGCAGCAAGAGAATACATTGTGGGCCACATATAACAAACCCCCAAATAAAACACAGTAGCAGATAAATATATTAAAACAATATTTTGCGTTTCAGCAGCTTTGGAAAGTAAATATAGTCCAATTGAAGTCATAAAAGTTGAAACAGTCATTATTCCAACCGGGCTGATAATTTTTGCAAGTGGTCCTGCAAAAAATCTGAGTACAAACATAATCATGCTGCCATAAACCAATATTAAAGTTCCGCTGGCATTCGCATATTCTTTAAAAGTAGTTTCCAGCCATTGACCAGGAGCTAATTCGGCTGACGCAGTTAATGACATTAGAAACAATAATATTATGAAACCGGGTTTCATAGCTGTTTTGAACATTATTTTATTTGATACACCTGCATCGACACGTTCAGTCCCAGGGAATTTCTTGTTGATAATGATAATTCCATAAGTTATAACAGGTAGTAGCATGATTAACATATATACTTGCCAGGGAGCCGAAATAGCATCAAGAAAAAATGTACTGAAGAGTCCGCCAATGATTAATCCGGCAGGCCACCATGCATGTAATATATTAAGCATTTTGGTTTTTTGATCTGGAAACTGGGCAGCACAAAGCGGATTGATAGTTGCTTCCAAAACACCCCAGCCAAACCCGGCCATAGTCATGGAAATTAACATAATCATTGGATTCTTACTTATTACGAAACCAATAATCCCGGTTGTCTGAAACAGCCACGCGATAATCATTCCTCTTTTCAATCCAAACCAATCGATGAGTGGTGAAAAAATAAGTAGAGCCAGGGCAGTTCCCTTAAAAGCCCAACCTGAAATATTCCCAAATTGTGCCTTGGTAAGTATATTCTCTTCATGGATAAGGATATGACCAAGATGCTCTCTGGCAATAAAAATTAATGCCGCTGACATTAGAGAAAGACAGCTAGCATAAAAAAGATGTTTATTTAACTTTTCACTCATAATAGGCCCCTCGTATAATTAATCATTTTTGATTTAATATTTTATGTCAAATAATTCAGAAAAAATAACTTCACAAATCTCATTACTTCAAAGACCACTTCGGAAGCTGAATAGTTTCTCCGCCCTTCATAGCTGAGTCGTGTGCCAGAATACCAACACAGGTAATATTGGCCGACTCTACGGCGTTGGGATAGGGTTCCCTGTCTTCAAGTACGGCCGTTACTAATTCATGGGCAAGATGAGGATGGGATCCCCCATGTCCGGCACCCTGGGTGAATGACAGATGTCCCTGTTCCCCCTCGTATACGCTCTTTGTTGTGTACTGTGCTATTTCATCTGGCAATAGTTTGGCGTAGTCAGGGCAAACTGTTTCCTGAGGTATTTCCGGCTCAGGCATTTTGGCTGTATGCACTACCAAAGGTTTTCCTTCTATTAATGGCCATTCCACTGACTTTTTAGAACCATATACATCCAGACTTTCTTTATACTGTCTGGCCGTATCAAACAAGTTGCGGTGGACATGTGCATATACATTGGAATTAAGGAATTTTACATGAGCGGATTCAATGGCAAAAGGCGAATTATGAATAGCAATAAGATCATCACGGATTTTACCGGAGCCGATACAGGACACCGATTCTGCTTTTGATCGCATTATACCCAAGGCAGGAGCCATACAATGAGTGGCATACCACATTGGTGGTAGTCCCGGCCAGTAATCAGGCCATCCGTCCATATCTTGCGGATGACTAGCCATGATATACTGAATATCTCCTAGTTCACCTTTATCAAAAAGTTCTTTTATGTATAAGAACTCACGGGTGTAAACCGCAGTTTCCATCATCATGTACTTTAAGCCGGTTTCCTCAACCAACTCTACTATTTGCCTGCACTCGTCAACAGTGGTAGCCATGGGAACTGTGGCACCTACATGTTTCCCCGCTTTAAGGGCCTGAATGGTCATAGGAGCATGTTCACCGATAGGTGTGACAAGGTGAATAACGTCAATATCGGGATCTTTCAGAACTTCATCATAATTGTCTGTACGGTTATCGACTTTAAACAAACCGCCGACTTCATCGAGTTTTTCTTTACTCGCATCACATATAACCTTTAAATTAACATTGGGATGCTTCTGATATATTGGAATGAATTCAGCCCCAAAACCTAATCCAACAATAGCAATATTAATTTTGTCTTTCATAATACCCCCCTATTTTTTGTAGTGTAAAAAAATCTTTTTAGTAACAGCCATAACCATCTGTTATTTTTCTCTTATATTCTCAAATTTGAAATGGCATATAAAACCACCATTTTTGTACGGGAAAACTATTTTATAGGCGGTTTCAACATTAGATCCTCTATAATCCGAGCATAGGCATCTTTGGTCAATCTCGTTTTCAAGGCCAAACGCATCCCGGATTTCAGATTCCACCTGTCAACATTTTCAAGTTCAGTAAAGTAGTCTGATACGCCTCTTACTCCATACAAAACGGCCATTTGATCCCAGCTATGGCGTTGACAGAAATTTGAATTGAAAAATTGATAATAGGCCTCACGAAAAGGATTTTCTTTAGGTGTATTTTCTAATCCTTCTGCTGTAAAAATACCAGTACCCGCTCCACTAAAAACAATAGGTGACGGCCAGTGTTCGAGAAGATACTCTGTTAAAGATGAAGTATTATGCCGACCAAGGTTAAAACCGCCGCCTCTGGGGCCACCCATGATAACCAGTTCGGCAACTTTTTGCTCAATCAAATCCGGGTCTTCTTTTAAGAGATCATAAAGATTAACTATAAAGCCGACACTTACAATTGTTACAGATTTGTCAGGTTGTTTTGATAAAACATTTTTGTAAACTTCCACAGCGCTTAGTGCACTCTCCCGATCAAGATCATGTGGAAATTTTGTAAGGGCATCCAGATAAAAGGATAAATCAGGATCAGGAAGTTCCTTTTTATAGATACCTATTGGAATATCACCCCGTCCATACCACGTATTCATGGCATCGATAGCAGCGGCCCCGCTAGGATGGACTTCATTAAAGCAAACAGCCAGCAGATCTACTTCATTATTATTAGCCAGTCCATGCAGCATAGCCAAGGCACCCACATCATCCGCGTCCAGACACATATCTGTTTCATAGATGATCTTTTTAGGTATGCCTGTGATGACCGTTATAAGTCGTTTTTCACTTTTGACCTTTCCTGTTTTATCAGTAATAGTAAGTGTTGTGTAATATTCTCCTGATGTAGCGAATGCATGTTTGGCGATAACTCCTTCTTCCAGGCTACCATCTCCAAAATCCCATTTATAATTGACAATTTTTCCATTTGCATTAAATGACTCTGACGCATCAAAGTATACTATTTCTTTTGCTTTAGCACGGTCAGGAGAATATTTAAAACAAGCAACCGGTTCTTCAGTATAAACGGTCACCGTTTTTGTTAGCCTGCTGGTTAATCCGGCATCATCGGTTATGACAAGCTTCACCGGATATTTTCCTACAGCTGAAAATGTATGCTCAGCGCTGACACCAGAAACCTTTTCCCCATTTCCAAAATCCCAATTGTAAGTTACCACAGATCCCTCCGTACTAAAGGATGCGGATCCATCGAAACGTACAGTATTATTTACGATCGGCATCTTTGGACTTGATTTAATAATCGCTTCTGTATGGGGACCTGCCTCTGTTGGATTATAATCCAGATCATTCGTGATTAACCATTTATCAAGCCTCGTTTGATCCATACCATAGGTGAGCACAAGAGTGTGAGACCCAGCATCAAGATTATAAGTCATCACTTGATTATTTTTCTGAGTGTCATGAACTTCATCCCAATGCCATTTGCAACCTACCTCGATACCCTTCCATTTTGCCCAGTTTTCATCATCTATTTTTACCCAAAAGGCATCTTCATCATGCATATTAATATTTACTCTGCCCCAGATTTTATATACTCCTGCATTTTCTATAGTGAATTTATAAAAAGCAAGACCATCATTGGGTGCGTTTTCAACATTGTTATTGCCACCCCTTACTTCAATAAACTGACCACCGGAGGCTTTTTCTGTATCATGAATCAGCATTGGATCAATGATATTTCCTGCTTCTGCCTCTATCCACAAAAGAACCTTGTCATTATTTTCTTTCACCACAACTGTTTGTGCCGGCAAAAGATTAGAGAGTAAAATCGTAACAATTATAACCATGCCAAATTTTATCTTCATTGTTTTATTCCATTTTCATTAGGTTAACATTCTCATCACTTTTAAAGAAATTCCATATTTTCTCAATAATTTATTTTGGTGGCGCTATCATCATTTTCTCAACAATCTTGGCATATTCCTCATTGGTCAGTTGCGCCTCCAAATAGGAGTGATGCCCGGATTTTAATTTCCAGACATGTCCGTTGGAAAGCGATCCCAGAGTAGTGGTTTTTACATTGAAGTAGCCGGAGGCTCCCCTGATAGCGTATAGTACCGTCAGCTGATCCCAGCTGGAACGATCTTCAAATTTGTTTCCAAAAAATTTATAGAAAGCCTGCCGCACAGGATTTTTTTTAATCGTTTTCTTTAAACCCGGACCGGTCATTACCTCTGCCCCCAGGGGACAATGAACTATGGGAGTCGGCCAGTTAAGAAGAACATTCAGAGATGTGCTTTGCAAATTATGGCGGCTTAGTTGAAAACTGTCACCATCCAGGTAAAGCATGATCACCAGTTCTTTTACCTTTTTTTTGATTAATTCCGGTTCGGCTTTAAGCAGATCATCAAGATTATTGAGAAAACCAACGCTGATGATCGTAACAGATCCATCGGGCTGATTTGCCAGAACCTGACGATAGACATCGAGAGAGCTGGGAGCATTTGCTTCATCCAGGTCGTGGGGAAATTTGGCTACCGCATCCAAATAAGGTGATGGGTCTGGATCCGGAAGATCAGCCTTATAGATGCCAACAGGGATATCGCCCCGCCCATACCAGGTGTTGATAGCATCTATAGCGGCCGCACCACTGGGATGAGCTTCATTAAATGACACGGCTAATATTTCTGCTTCATCATTATTAGCCAGATTATGCAGCACAGCTAAAGCACCAACATCATCCACATCCAGACACATGTCAGTTTCAAAAATAACTTTTTTCTTTCCCTGTGGAGGATCCAACATCAGATCTTCAATAATCGCGGCATAGGCATCATCCGGTAAAGTTGTTTCCAAATGGAAACGATATCCGGATTTAATTTCCATATCATATCCATCCGTTAAAGTTTGCTTTATCGTGAGATTCTCTTTAAAGAATCCTGAAATTCCCCTGACACCAATCAATACAGTTAACTGATCCCAACTAGACAAGGCCTGAAAGTTGGAGTCAAAGTGTTTATAATATGCTTCTCGCACGGGGTTCTCTTTAGGTGTATCCTTCAAACCGGAACCGCTCATAATCTTCCAACCCAGATGATGTAAAATAATTGGGCTCGGCCAGTTTTCAAAAATGTTATGGGATGCCTTTGTCAGATTGTGGGCATTCATGTTGAATCCGCCTTCGTTCTGGTCGCTAATAACCACCAGTTCTTTCACCTTTTTTGTGACCAGGGTCGGTGCGTTTCTTAACAGATCGTCCAGATTGTTTAAAAAACCAACACTGATAATTGTGACTGAACCATCAGGCTGATTTGCCAGGACACGCTTATAGACATCCAGAGCGCTAGGAGCACTCTCAGCATCCAGATCGTGAGGAAATTTGGCCAGGTCATCCAAAAATTTAGAAGTTCCCGGTTCAGGAAGAGGATCCTTATAGATACCCACGGGGATATGGCCCCGTCTATACCATGTGTTGATAGCATCAATTGCAGCCGCACCGCTTGGATGAACCTCGTTATAACAGACTGCAAGCAGTTCAGCCTCTCCTCTGTTCACCAGACCGTGAATCATGGCCAGGGCGCCCACATCGTCCGCGGATGTGCACATGTCCGTCTCAAAGATTATTTTTTTCGGTTGCTGATCCTGGGCAATTATAAGAGTTGATACCAGGATGATAATAAAAAAAAGTTTGTGTATTGTTTGTACAAAAGGTTTACAGCTTTTCATTTTTCCCTACTTTTCCAAATAATTCATTTATAAAAAAATATTCACATTAACACAACATTTATAGTTATTTCAAAGGTGCTTCCAACATCAGATCCTGAATAATCTTGGCATAAGAATCATCCGAGATAAGAGGTTTCACGAAAGTACGGTGTCCGGGTTCTATCTTGTATTCAAAACCATTTTGCAGATGCCCGGTACCCGTAGTCCCCATTGTAAAATAATCTGATAACCCTCGTACTCCGTACAACACAGAAATCTGATCCCAGCTGGAACGATCTTTAAAATCGTTGTGAAAAAATTTGTAATAAGCTTCCCGCACAGGATTTTCAACAGGAGAATCTTTCAAACCTGGTCCGGTAAAAATTGCGCCGCCGGGATCGGTAAAAACTATCGGTGTTGGCCAGTCTTTAATGATATATGCGGATTCAGAACTCAGGTTATGCCGGTTCAGGTTAAAACCACCGCCATCGGTTGTCCCGGCCATTAGTACCAACTCTACTACCTTCTTTGCGACAAGCTCCGGATCGGTTCTCAAAAGATCAGCCAGATTATTTACAAATCCTACACTGATGATAGTTACTGAGCCATCCGGCTGATCACGTAAAATTTTCTGATACACTTCAAGAGCGCTTAATACGTTTTTACTATCTATGTCATTGGGCGATTTTGAAATAGCCTCCAGATAAGGAGAACTATCCGGATTTTCTATCGAACCCTTATAGATGCCAATGGGAATATCACCTCGTCCGTACCAGGTATTAATGGCATCTATGGCTGCTGCGCCATATGGATGAACTTCATTAAAACAAACTGCGAGTATTTCTGCTTCATTATTATTAGCCATCGCATGTAACATTGCCAAACCACCGACATCATCAACATCTAAACACATATCAGTCTCATAGATTATTTTCTTTGCAAGATTGTTATCAGCCTTTAGCTTTACTATTTGTACAGATAATAGAATTATAATGATACTTAAAAGCTTCAAAATTATATGTTTTGTAGGTTTAAATCTTTTCATAATTGTATCTAAATTCCTTTCTTTTATCTTGCATTAACCAACAACTTAAATTTTTTAATACAAATGTTCCCAATAACGTCCGAGATATTCCACAATGACTTTTCTCACTTCCGATGGATCAATAGTACCTAATTTTTTATATAAAATTTCTCCTCCAGGTTTCACAATAATAGTGTAGGGTAATGATCCGGGCCAGTCTTTATCAACTACATCAATCAGATCATATTTATCATCCGAATTAAACTTATAATTCTTTGTTGATGCATAGTTTTGCTTAAGAAATTTTAATACAACATTTGATTTTTCTGGAGTATCTAAACTTATTGTTACCATTTCAAAAGCACGTTTGCGAAAGTTTCTATTTATCCTAATCAGCTCAGGGAATTCTGAGACACAAGGACTACACCAGGTTGCCCAAAAATTAATAAGCCTTAATTTTTCTGAATTATTTTTTAAAATATTTTTAATTGTGTCAACATTAGCCATGGTAAGTTCAACTTTTTCAGCATTCATTTTCGCTAAGGTTTTTTTAGCAGATTTGATTTTTGATTTCCATTTAATAGAACAGCCAAAAACTTTTGTAGTTTCCACCGGAACTTTTTCTCCAGCCAATAAAGCATTTATTGCATTTCGAGTATCATGGGATGTAATGTTTTTAGGATTTTCCCCATCATCTATCCGTCCGCTAAATCTTAATTTCCGTTCTTTATCCAAAATAAAGACATGAGGTGTCGCAATGGCGCCATAAGCTTTTGCAACCACCTGTGTGTCTCCATCATATAAATAGGGGAAATTAAACTGTCGTTCTTTTGCACGTTTTTTCATATCCTGAAAACTATCACCTATATCAGTATAACCATATTCATCCAACCGTAACGCATCCGGATTATTAGAAGATATACAAACGACATCTACGCCTTTGTCCTTATAATCATCGACCAATTTCATTATCCTGTCTTCATAGGCCTGGGCGGTTGGGCAATGGTTAGCTGTAAAGATAAGCACCAAAATATCAGCTTCGGAAAAATTTTCTAAAGTATAAGTTTTATCATCTATACCAATCAGGCTGAAATCCGGAGCAGTCCCGCCAATCTCAAGTGATTTTGAATCATTTCCGCTATAACAGAACGCGACTAAAAATAGAATCATATAAATTTTAATATTTTTAAACATCACAAACTCCTTAGTTCGATGAAAAAAAAACGTTAACTATCATGGCGCCAGCGTCATTAATCGTTCAATTTCTCGTTCAACCTGAACATCATTAATCGGTTCTGCATATCCTCTATAGCCTTCGCTAAAATCCCAATGATATCCATTCTGCAGACTACCATCCCCATCCCAGTATTCTTTATAATATCTCGTTCCATAAATTGCATATAGTGTCGTTACCTGATCCCAACTTGACCTACCATTGTTAGGTCCCACTCCCCATTCCAATTCAAATGCTTTTCTTATTGGGTTATTTGACGGAGTTGTGCGTGTAAGAGATTCACCGGTAATCATACTCCCACCGACATGAGTGGTTACAAGTGTACCGGGCCAGTTCTCAATGACGTATTGAGTCTGATTAACCAAATTATGTCTCACAAAATTAAAGCCATCGCCATGTAAACCGCCCATCACAGCCAACAATTTTACTTTTTTTTCTACAAGATCGTATCCTTCGGGATCCTTTAAGAGATCATGTAAATTATTCAGAAATCCAACACTTATAACTACTACGGAACTGTCACTCTGTGATGCCAGAATTTGTTTATATACTTCTACTGCATCTTCAACTGAGTTATCACTCAAATCATGGGCCATGTTATCTACATCATCATTATGACTAACACTAAAATAATCTGATGCATCCGGCTGACTCAAATTTCCAGGATATATACCTATAGGAATTGTACCTCGATTGTAATATGTATTGATTGCATCAATTACTGCAGGAGCTAAAGGATGGACCTCATTATAACAAACACCCAGAATGGTTACTTTGCCTTCTGTTTGCAATCCATGGAGTACAGCTAATGCACCAACATCATCAACATCCAGTGTCATATCTGTTTCATAAATGACCGGTACACCAACGACATCTATATCTAAACCGATAATTTGATTGGTCTTTGTCGGGCTTTTTTCACATGCTGAATAAATTAGAAATACAATAACGATAAATAAAGCGAAGATATTTTTTGCAATTTTCATAAAAGTCCTAAAGTTTATTGTAAAGAAAATCATAATCCATTAATGCATTATGATTAAACCAAATTTTTGATGGAATGCATTTAGGAATTTTTAATACAACAATTTCATCTTTCTTTCTCTTAAATTTTTTTATTAAATATTGTTTACACATAGCTTTTCATTTACCTGAAACAAAATTATTTTATAGGAGGTTTCAACATTAGATCTTCAATAAGCTTGGCATAAGATGCTTCCGGTAAAAGCAATTCCAGCCATGAATCTTGTCTTTTTTGGAAATCCCATTTATATCCATTCACTAACATTCCTGTACCAATAGTATTTTGCTTGAAATAACCGGATGCTCCCCTAACAGCATACAAGACCGTCATCTGATCCCAACTAGCATTATCAGGAAATTTAGGACCTAACTGTAGATAGTAGGCCATCCTCACCGGATTCTCTATAGGTGCGTCCTTTAGTCCGGAACCAGTCATTATACCCTCACCAAGAAGATGAAACACAAGTGGAGTTGGCCATTTTTCCATAACATTTTGAGTTGCTTTTTTCGTATTGTGCGAAACGAAATTCTCAGGATCATTTTGGTAGGCGCCCATGACCACTAGTTCTTTCACCTTTTTTGCAACCAGGTCAGGTTCGTTTTTCAGTAAAACATCCAGATTATTCATAAAACCGACACTGATAATCGTCACAGATTTGTCCGGCTGTTTGGTTAAAACTTTTTTATAAATCTCAAGAGCGCTTAACGCATTATTATCATCAAGGTCGTGAGGGAATTTGGTCAGTTCATGCAGATATTTGGAACTGTCCGGATCTGGAAAAGGACCCCGATAGACACCTATAGGAATATCGCCTCTTCCATACCATGTATTTATAGCGTCGATAGCCGCCACACCACTTGGATGAATCTCGTTTAAACAAACTGCTAGAAGTTCGGCCTCTCCTTTGTTCTGGAGAGCATGAATCATGGCCAATCCGCCCACATCATCCACAGCAAGGCACATATTAGTCTCATAAATTATTTTGCTGGCACGAGTGTCCTGGTTACACATTTGAATCGACACAATCAGGAGGAAAACTAATAATAGATTCACTATCCTTTTTAAAAAAGTTTTATAGATTTTCATTTTTTTCTACTTCCTCAAATTTATTATAGCATATAGTATAGTTACTTTAATATTGATTTAAACTATTTTAAAGGAGGTTCCAACATCAGATCCTCAATAATCTTGGCATAAGCCTCTGCTGGTATTAGTGTTTCCAGAACAGAATCATTTCGCGTTTTCATTTCCCATTTATATCCACTCGGTATGGAGCCTGTACCGCTACTGTTCTTAGTGAAATAATTAGTGGCGCCTCTGACGCCATAGAGTACTGTCATCTGATCATGGCTGGCCAGTTTCAGGAATTTGGAGTTGGAATATTTGTAGTAAGCCTCGCGTACAGGACTTTCTTCCGGCGTTTCCTTTAAGCCGAGACCGGTTAAAACATCGCCGCCGAGATGATGAAATACAAGGGGAGATGGCCAGTTTTCCAGGATATTTTGGGCAGCCTTTACTGTATTGTGAAGTCCCAGATTGTGGTCGTCACCATTATGAGCGCCCATGATCACAAGTTCTTTCACCTTTGATGCAACCAGATCAGGTTCGTTTTTCAGCAGAACATCCAGGTTGTTCATAAAACCGACACTAATAATCGTTACAGAATTGTCCGGTTGTTTTACTAAAACTTTTTGATAAACTTCAAGAGCGCTTAAGGCGCTTTTATCATCAAGGTCATGAGAGAACTTAGTCAGGTCATGGAGATATGCGGAATTGTCCGGATCCGGAAAAGCGCCCCGATAGACGCCTACGGGAATATTGCCTCTTCCATACCAGGTATTAATGGCATCAATGGCAGCCGCACCGTCAGGATGCACTTCGTTTAAACAAACTGCAAGAAGTTCGGCCTCTCCTCTGTTCTGAAGGCCATGAATCATTGCCAACCCGCCCACATCATCCACAGCCAGGCACATGTTTGTCTCATAGATGATTTTCTTCGCCTGAGTATTCTGAGCATACATTTGAATTGGTATTATCAGGAGAAAAACCAAAAAAAGATTAAATATTGTTTTTACAATAGGTTTATTGTTTCTCATTTTTTCCTTCCTTTCTCAAATTTATTATATCGCATAGAATCATCACTTTATTAACACATTAAATTATTTGACAGGAGGTTTAAGCATCAGATCCTGAATAATCTTGGCATAGGAATCCAGTGGAAGAAGTGGCTCCAGAAATGAACGATGTCCTGGTTTCATCTGCCATTTATATCCATTTCGCAGGGAACCTGTTATTGTTGTGTTTCTGGAAAAATAATCCGATAAACCTCTCACGCCGTAGAGGACAGCAACCTGGTCCCAGCTGGGGCGTTTGCAAAAATTGTTATGAAAAAAATTATAGTAAGCTTCCCGAACAGGATTCGTATCAGGAGAATGTTCTAAGGCCTGGCCGGTTAAAATTCGACCTCCAGGCTGACTGATTACCATTGGTGTGGGCCAGTTACGTATGATATTTTCCGAAGCTGACACAAGATTGTGACGGGAAAGGTTAAAGCCATCATTATTCAAACCACCCATTTGAACGAGTTCTTTTACCTTTTGAGCAATCAGATCCGGTTCTGCTCTCAACAGATCATCAAGGTTATTTAGGAATCCAACACTAATGATTGTAACTGATCCGTCCGGTTGTTCACTTAAAACCTTTTTATACACTTCAAGAGCACTTGGCACACTATTACTATTAAGGTCATTTGGAAATTTTGACACTGGCTCGAGATAAGGAGAAAAATCCGGTTTGGATAAAGGTTTCTTATAAATACCTACAGGAATATCACCACGACCATACCAGGTATTAATGGCATCTATGGCTGACGCTCCACATGGATGAACCTCATTGAAACAGACGGCTAATATTTCCGCCTCATCATTATTGGCCAGGGCATGCAACACTGCAATAGCCCCAACATCATCCACATCCAGGCACATGTCAGTTTCATAAATTATTTTTTTAGGGATACCGGTAATGACTGTTACAAGTCGGGTTTGGCTTACTGTTTTGCCGTCATTATCAGTGACTTTAAGTGATGCGGAATATTCTCCGGCTGAAGTATAAGAGTGTTTTACTTTTACTCCATTTCCTTTGGAACCATCTCCAAAATCCCATTCATAATTTTCAATATTTCCATTTGGATCGAACGATGGTGAACCATCAAAACTTATATTTTTACCAATTTTAGAGTAGTCTGGAGAATAGATAAAGCGGGCAACCGGATCATCAGTGTAAACTGTTAACGTCTTTGTCAGTCTACCAGTTAATCCCTTGTTATCTGTTACTATTAATTTTACATCGTAAGTACCTGTTTTTTTAAACTTATGCTTTTTTGATTTTCCTTTTGCCGTATTACCATCTCCAAAATCCCACTCATATGAGACTATGGTTCCTTCGGTACTAACAGATTCCGATCCATCAAAAATGACCTTTTTGCGTACAGCCGGAGTACTTGAACTCGTCCCAAAAAGGGATTTAACCCCAGGGCCAATCTCATTGGGAATGTAATTGAGATCATTCGTGATTAAAAGTTTGTCAAGCCTTGTTTGATCCATTAAATAGGTAAAAATAAGGGTGTGCGGTCCTTTTGCCAGTTTATATTCCATTACCTGGTCTTTATTATCATTGTCATGGACCTCGTCCCAATGCCAGTTACAGCCAACGGAAATATCTTTCCACTTTACCCATTCTTGGTTATCCATCTTAACCCAAAAAGCATCTTCTTCATCCATAGATGCAATTACTCGTCCCCATATTTTAAAGGTTCCTGCTTTTGCTACAGTAAATTTATAAGTAATATGACCATCGTCAGGGGCATTTTCGGTGTTATTATTTCCTGATAATACTTCAATAAATTGTCCGCCTGATGCATCTTCTTTATACCACACTTTCATTGGAGATTCAATATTTCCGGCTTCGGCTTCCAGCCATAACTTTACAGAATTTTTTGATTGTTGTTCTACAACAATTTGGGCAACTAAATAATTCTGGGATATAATTACCATAAAAACGATTGATATAAGAAAATTCGAGATTCTATGATTTTTTAATTTCTGCATAATATTTACCATTTATAAAAAATTATATATCATTAGAAATGACTCTTCTTGATTAATCCTACAATCTCAACATATTTTGTCTTAATTGATAAGGAACAATCCATTTTCAAAATTAGACTATTTTATTTCCGGTAGATGGTAGTTTTCCATAGTGTTATAGAAATCGCCCATTATATTTTTCGTATTGAAATTTTCCCAAATAACAATCTTGCGTGGATTATTTGGCTGGTCTATCCATTTTCCATCTTCAAATTTTGGAGCAGGTATTTCAACACAATCAGCCCATTCAGGATTTTTTACTATTGCAACCGCAGCCATATCGAAAAGTGGTCTTGATGAGTTTTCTTCTCTGAAATTTTTGAATAAACTAACAGAATAATCTCCAAAATTTG
>JAOZSR010000019.1 GCA_029939575.1 Fidelibacterota bacterium | reverse complement strand
AAAAAACCCTGATTGATAATAACCAGGGTTTTTTATAGTTTTATTTTTTTATATGTTATGAATTAGATTTGACTCGAGTCGAGCGAATTAATATATATGCAAGACCTGCAAAAAATGCCAATGCTATTATAATTGAAAATTGACCAGCCCAGTTCTCCATTAAGAGTTTTGGCTTTGTTTTGAAAATTACAAGAATACCAACAACAACTCCCATCAAGCCATCACCTCCAACCAGACCAGAACCAAATAAAATACCGGCTTCACGTCGTTTATCCTTTAGTTCTTTGTCGTTTCCACAGCGTTTTTCAATTGCTCTTCTGATTGTTCCTCCGATAAAAATTGGAACCATTGTAGAAACAGGTAAATATACACCAACAGCAAAAGCCAGGGCAGGAATTTTAATCACAAAGTTGACAAAAAGAGTTATGCCAACACCAATTGTAACTAAAATCCAGGGGATATTATGACTGATCAAACCGTCAATTATCATTTTCATCATACTTGCTTGTGGTGCAGGTAGTTCAGCAGATCCAAAACCATGAGCTTTTCCAAGAATCAATACACTGCCAGCGACAAAGAAAGCTGTGGCTAAAACACCAACCAATTCACCAATTTGCTGTTTTTTTGGAGTTGCACCCAATAAAAAACCGGCTTTCAGATCCTGGGATGTATCACCTGCGATCGAGGCTGCAACACCTACAATTCCTCCTACAGTAATTGTGGCGATTTTCGCTGTTACACCTTCCAATCCAAGGCCCATAAAGATCAAACTTGTAAAAATCAAAGTGGCAATGACCATACCTGATGTAGGATTTGAAGTAACACCAACTAATCCAACGATTCTTGATGAAACTGTTACAAAGAAAAAGGCAAAGATTACTGTACAAATAGCTGCTATCAGGCGAATCAGAAATGATCCTGAAAAATCAAAAACTGTTGGAATGATTGCAATTACAAGAGCAGTGATTCCCACACCGATAAATACAGTTTTTAAAGAAAGGTCATCGTCTGTTCTGTCAATAACATTACCTGATTTTGATTCTTTTAAATGGGCAATGCCAATTTTGAACGAGGATACCATTGTAGGAATTGATTTTATTAGAGTAATAAAGCCAGCAGTTGCTACTGCACCAGCACCGATATATCTAATATAAGTTGTCCAGATTTCATGAGGATCCATATCTGCAATCAATTTTGTAGTTGCGGGGAAAACAGCGTGTCCAACAGCATCTCCATAATAAGCTAAAGATGGTATTAAGACCAGCCATGATAAAAGCCCACCGGCAACCATAATCAAACCTATCCTGAAACCAAGGATATATCCAACCCCAAGTAATGCAGGTTGAGTACTTAATCCGATCATACCTTTTTTGAGGAATGGGATTTTAATCCAAACTTTTCCTTTAAAAAGATGCACTATTTTGATTAGAGCCATATAAAAGAAACCAATACCTAAGCCGGAAAATACATTTTTTGCACTGGCACCGCCGGTATCAGCAGCTACTAAAACTTCTGCTGAGCCAATACCTTCAGGATAGGGAAGGTTACCATGTTCATTTTTAATAAGATAACGCCTGAGAGGGATCATGAATAAGACACCAATCAAACCACCAGCCAGACCTATTAATGTAATTTTCAATAAACCTGGATTTTGTCCCCACATAAACAAAGCTGGTATTGTGAAAATAATACCAGAAGCCAGGGATGAACTTGCTGAACCTGTTGTTTTTGTTATATTATTTTCAAGAATTGATGTTTTGCCTGTCCATCTTTGGAAAATTCTGGCTACTGCAACTGTTAATACAGCCAGTGGAATCGCGGTAGAAATAGTTAATCCGGAAACTAATCCGAGATAGGCATTTGCCATCCCAAACAGGATACCAAAAATAGAACCATATATTAAAGACTTTACGGTAAGTTCTACCATAGGCTGTTCTTTTGGGATGTAAGGAATATATTCATCTCCCGGAATTTTTTCATATGCATTTGATGGTAGTCCAGCTTTTTTAGTACTCATTAATTTCTCCTGTTTTTACTATTGTTACACTAATAAAAAATTTGATTTTATCCATTTTCACATCTTTATTGTTGTAATTATTACAGATTTGTTATTTTAAAAATATTCATATTATCAGATTTTTTTATAAGTAATACTCGCAATATTACTTGAAAAATTGATATAAATCAAGTTAAGATTATCAAACAATTTTTTCTCTTGAAAAATATAGGATAAGTGATTTTTACTTTTCGGTTTTCAAGTAACATTATTTTTGATGATTAATTCAAATATTTCAAGTTATTATGACCTGTAAATGTGTATAATTAAATATTTATAATAAATTATTATATTGATATAATTTTTAATAATCAATAGTTTGTTAGATGAAATTATTAAAAAAAATACAAAAGGGTTGGTTATGAAAAAAGCAAATTGGTGGAAATCTCAGGAAAACGGGAATATTAAATGTTTGTTATGCCCGAAATATTGCATAATTGAGGAAGGAAAAACCGGCTTTTGTAAAGTTCGGAAAAATATTAAAGGAAATTTGGTTACTTTGGTTTATAATAATCCAATTGCCCTACATATCGACCCAATTGAAAAAAAACCTTTATATCATTTTTTTCCTGGCAGCCAGGCTCTTTCAGTAGGAACTGTAGGGTGTAATCTGGCTTGTGAATTTTGTCAAAATGCCGATATAGCCCAGTTCTCAGGAGATGTAATAAAGATGGGTAAAATAACTGCTGACCAGATTGTTCAAAAAGCTCTGGATACAGGTTGTAAATCAATTGCTTTTACATACAATGAACCAACAGTTTTTGGAGAATATGTTATTGATATTGCCAAAAAAGCTCATAGTGTCGGTTTAAAAACAATAATGGTAAGTAACGGATATATTTCAGAGGAAGCTATTGAAGATATATACCAACATATTGATGCTGCTAATATTGATTTGAAATCTTTTTCATCTGATTTTTACAACAAATTATGCAAAGGAAAACTGGATTCTGTTTTGGCAGCGATAACAAAAATTCAGAAACTGGTTCAATGCCTCGAGATAACAACCCTTATTATTCCCGGGAAAAATGATAGTAATCGGGAGATTGGAGAGATTAGTGGTTGGATTTCCAAGAATCTGGGAACAATGGTACCTTTACATTTATCTGCATTTCACCCTTCACATAAAATGCTTGATGTCCCAAGAACAACAAAATCAACTATTGATCAGGCCAGGGAAATAGCACACAAGAATGGGTTGAATTATATCTATGAAGGCAATGTAGTGACAAATACAGAGGATAATACTTATTGCCATAATTGTGGAAAATTATTAATAGAAAGGCAATGGTTTTCTGTTGTTAAAAATGAATTATTAGAAAATACATGTCTTTGTGGCACTCAAATTCCCATTGTCCAATAAAGAAAATGTATTGATAAATAAGTGTATTTTATATAAATTTGACGGAATTGATTTTTTTGAAAAAAATATTGATATTATAGATAATATTTGTAAATTCTATGTGTTTAATAAGTGAGAATAAATTTTATGCCAGAAAAGAAAGCGACAGATTTTGGAAATGCAGATAGCTGCAAAGAATATTTAAATACAAAATTTGACGACTTATTTGAGGGAATCAATAATATTTATGGTAAAGAGTTAACCGAAGAGTTGTTGCACCGTCTTGAAAAGACTGTTGCTACTTTTCATGCTGATGTAAGTTCACTTATTGGAAATTTGAGAAATAAGAAAAAAACGGAGAGTATTCAAGGACAGGTTGAGTCCAATTCCCAAAAAACAGGAAATAATTGGGAAGAATTTCTCCAGGAATAATTTGTGTTTGTTTTAATTAATTTTATTGAAATTATGGGAGAGGTTGATGAAAGAGACAATTAAAATAATTGTTATAGTACTACTTGTGGTTGTATCTGTATATTTTGCGCTGCAATTTGAAAAAGTTAATAAACGTATGGATACTTTAAACACCCAGGATTCCACTCAATTTATTAGAGTTGATGAATTTGATCACACAGTTAATGATCTTAATTTGAAGTTTATCGGACGTGGACATCATATCCAGGAATTTCAGAGGGCATTACAAGATATGGATAATAGATTAGTACAGACCAAAAGAGATTTTAATTCAAAGATTGATTCTCTTGGATATATTATTTCTGAATTTCGTATGAATACTGAAAATGAAATTGCTGAAATACACAGGAAACTGGAAACCTCAAGTGACAGAATTACTGAATTACAAAGAAAAACAAACCGGAAAATTACTGATATTAACAGTACACTGAGCCGGGTCAATCGCAATATCTCAAAGCTTGATGAAAAAGTTAAGGATATTGAAAAGAATAAGATGGATAAACCCGCTGAGGATGAGGAAGAAAAGAAAACAAGAAGATGGTAGTCATTTTACCATAAAATATAATAATATTTTAAATTTTTGAGCATCCCTTGAATTTTATAGGGATGCTCATGTTTTTTTAGGTGTATATTATGAAGAATTTTAAACTTTTAGTCATTTTATTATTGTTAGCTATTATTTCATGTGGCGGACTTAAAAAAACTACAAGGGAAGATGATATTATTAATCAACCTGTTGAAAAAATACCAGTACAGGAAACCGTTCAGGCGGATATCCAGGAACCACCTAAGACGGAAAACATTTTAGTTGATACTGTACAAACAGAAAATTCAGGTTTTATTGAAAATGACTCTACCGGCACGAGTAAAAAAATAATTGTAAATAAACCAAAATTTAGTTTTATTTCAGTTCCCGGGTACAAATATGATTTATATACCTCACCTTCACTCAGATTAATATTAAATAGCAATGTTGCACCGGATGCTCATATTGTCTATGAGATTGAAGCAGGAAATTTAGATACTCTTTTTTCTGAAACAGCAATGGATTCGGTCGTTATGTATACACTTGCCAAACAGGAAGTTGCAGATAGAATTGGAACAGGAAACAAACAATTTATGGCATATTTTATTACTAAAAATGATACAGTTGTGAAAAAATTTAAATTGGACATTACAGATTCTTCTCCTGTTGAAGATGTGGTTGAAACAGATAGTTCAATAGTTGCAGATACTGTATCTGCTGCGGTTGTTAATGATTCAACTATAGACGAAGAAACTGATAAAATTAAATTAATAGAAAATCTGGCTTTTAATGATATATATTTTGATAATGGAGTTAGTTCTGAACCTAGTTCAAAATTAAGTAGTGATTATCATGTTACACTGGGGAAAATAGTTAAAGTTTTGCAAGCTGAACCCGAAGTTAGGATATTGTTAACCGGATATAGTGATTCAGCAGGGAAAAAAGAGACAAATCGAATACTTGCTATGAAAAGAGCAAATACTATAGCCAGGTTGATTACAGACATGTTTAGTGTAGAAGATAGAAAAGATATCTCTTCCAGAATTGAGATAAGAAGTTTGGGAGAAGAAAATGCAATTGTTAAATCCGGGAAACCTTCACAAAGAGCACTCATGCGACGTGTTTCTTTACAATTTACTTATGATTCTGGGAAGGGCTTTGTTTATTCTGATTCAGCATTAAAAATAAACAAAACAAAAAAAGTTAAAAAATCCCCTAAACCTAAATTAATTACAAAAAAAGCCAAGAGAGCACCATCTGAAATATCTTCAGAAGAAAAATTATACAATAAAGGTACGGATTTATTTAAACAGAATAGTTTTGATGAAGCTATCCAATTTTATAATGAAATCATTACCCTGGATCCAAAAAATGAATTTGCTGATAATGCTCAGTGGTGGATTGGAGAAAGTCTTTATAACCAGGGGAAATATCACGAAGCTCTTGAGGCTTTTATAAAAGTCTTTGGCCTTGGTAATAAAAATAAAGAGGCTTATGCCCAGTTAAGAATTGGGTATTGTTATTATCAGATGAAAAATAATGATCAGGCTTTGAAAGAATTTCAAAAAGTTATTACCAATTATCCAAAAAATAAAGAAGAAGTCAGAAAAGCACAAAGTATTATAAAACGTATTAAATAAATGTTAGTTTTATGAGAGAGAAAGATTTTAATTTCAGTTGTAGTTTTTAGTGCCGAGAGAGGGAATCGAACCCTCATGAGCCTAAGCTCGGTGGATTTTGAGTCCACTGCGTCTACCAATTTCACCATCTCGGCCAAAAAGCAACGTAAGTTAATATCTTCAACAGTAAAAATCAAAATAATATTATTTAATTTTTGAGGTGGAAATGATTAACTACAGATACAATACAATTGCGGAAATGTTTTTGGTAATTACCGAACAGTATGCACAGGAAACGGCTTATCTTTACAAAGAAAAAGGAATGTGGAAAAATTCTTCATTTGGTGAAGTAAATCAAACCGTTCAATTAATGAGTGGTGGATTACGCCAAATGGGATTAAAAAAACATGACCATATAGCGATTATGGCTCCTAATAGCCGCTGGTGGGCTATGACAGACTATGCTTCAGCCTGTTCGGGAACCGTATTAACAACTATTTATCCAACCCTGACTGCTAAACAGGCAAATTGGATTATTCAACATTCTGAAAGTAAAGTAGTTTTTTGTGGAGATAAAAAACAAGGACAAAAAGTATTATCAATTATTGAAGATCTGCATAAGGTAGAGAAAGTAGTTACATTTGATAATTCCACTTTTGATCATCCGAAATTTTTAACGTTAGATGATTTTATCAACAATGGAAAAACTCGGATTAAGAACTATCCCGATGAATTTAAAGACATTGCGAACTCTATTAAAAAAGATGATTTACTGACATTAATTTATACTTCAGGCACAACCGGAGAACCAAAAGGCGTGATGCTGACTCATTTTAATTTGTGTGCGAATATCGAAGGTACTCTGGATTTTATTTCCATATCCAAAGATGATACTTTGTTGTCCTTTTTGCCGTTGAGCCATACTTTTGAGAGAATGGCCGGACATTTATTACCTTTTTCTGTTGGTGCCAAAATCGCCTATGCTGAAAGTATCTTGAAAGTATCTGAAAATATGCTGGATATAAAACCTACCTTAATGGTATCAGTTCCCCGTTTATATGAAAAAATCTATTCTAAAATCATGGATAAAGTAAGTAAATCATCTTTTGCAAAAAGAGCAATTTTCAATTGGGCAATCAAGCAGGGGAAAAAATCTAATCTACGAAAACTAAAAGGCAAAAAACCCGGTCCTGTTTTAAAAAACAATTTAAAACTGGCTCAAAAACTTGTATTTTCTGCATTACAGGAAAAGTTTGGTGGGAAAATACGGTTTTTTGTTTCTGGAGGCGCTCCCTTATCAAAAGAGATCAACGAGTTTTTTAATGCTGCCGGATTGGTTATTTTAGAGGGCTATGGACTTACTGAAACTTCGCCTGTTGTAACGGTTAACTTATTAGAAAAAAATAAACTCGGAACTATTGGCAAAGCATTACCAAATGTAGAAGTCAAAATTGAAAAAGATGGCGAAATTATTATGTCCGGTCCAAATCGAATGGTCGGATATTATAAAGATGAAGTAGCTACAAAGGAATGCATCGAAGAAAATGGTTGGTTTCATACAGGTGATATTGGTGTAATGGATGAAGATGGATATATTACTATCACAGACCGAAAAAAGAACATTATCGTTACTGCTGGTGGAAAAAATGTAGCCCCGGCTCCAATGGAAAATGTTTTGGTTTCTTCAAAATGGGTTGATCAGATTTTAATTATTGGAGATAGACAGAAATATCTGGCAGCTCTTGTTGTTCCGGCTTTTCCAAATCTGGAAGAATGGGCAGAGGAAAAGGGGATTGTATGGAAAGAGAAGAAAGAATTATTAAAAAATGCTGAGGTAAAAAAACTTTATGATAAAATTATATTTGAATCTATGGAAGGTTTCGCCCAGTTTGAAAAAGTAAAAAAATATATCTTGCTACCACAGGAATTTAGCATAGAGAGTGGTGAACTTACTCCATCTTTAAAAGTAAAAAGGAGTGTTGTTGTAACAAGGTATAAAAAGTTAATCGATGACCTTTATAATAATTTGGATATTGAATATTAATGGATTTTTATAAAAAAGCCGGCGTAGATATTAAAGCAGGAGAAAATGCGGTTTCCGGTATAAAAAAAATGGTACGTTCTACTTTCTCTGAAAATGTAATAACAGATATTGGTGGATTTGGTGGATGTTTCACTTTTCCAGTTGGCAAATACAAAAATCCGGTATTGGTTTCCAGTACTGACGGTGTTGGTACAAAATTAATGATTGCTAATATGATGAACAAACATAATACTGTTGGGCAATGCCTGGTAAATCATTGTGTAAATGATATTCTCGCAATTGGTGCAGAACCCTTGTATTTTTTGGATTATATTGGTACTGGAAAACTCGATCCCCAGGTATTTAACGAGGTTATTTCAGGTTTTACCAAAGCTTGTAAAGAAAATAATTGTTCTTTGATTGGTGGAGAAACTGCCGAGATGCCGGGTATTTATCAGGAAAAAGATTATGACCTGGCTGGTGCAATAACTGGTGTGGTAGAAAAAGAAAACATGCTTTCAGGAAGAGTTAAAAAAGGTGACGTACTTATAGGTTTGCCATCTAATGGATTGCATACAAATGGCTATTCTCTTGCCAGAAATGTTTTGTTGAAAAAATATTCTGTTAATGATAAAATAGAGGCATTAGACGGGATTTTAGGTGATGAACTTCTAAAAGTTCACCGCTCATATTTAGATGTCGTCAGACCATTTTTGAAAAGTCATTCCTTGCATGGAATCAGTCATATTACCGGAGGCGGGATTTGTGGTAATACAAAGCGAATTCTAACCGAAGATTTAAAATTAAGTATTGATTGGGATTCATGGGAATGGCTTCCTATCTTTAAACTGATAATGGATTCCGGAGAAATTCCTATCGAAGAAATGAGGAAAGTATTTAATTTAGGAATTGGATTGATCCTGGTTGTTGAAAAAAATAACAGCTCAGAATTCCTGAATACTTTACAACAGAATGGAGAAAAACCTGTTATTGTTGGATCAATAGTTTAAAAATAGAAAAAAATTATGAAATTAAAAAAACAAAAAATTGCAATACTTGGTGCTGGAAGTTGGGGAACAGCAATTGCAATTCATTTGCATAAATTAGGGCATGAAGTAAAAATGTGGGAGTATTATTCTGAGAATGTTGCTCTTATGAATAGAACCGGAAGAAATCCTTTGTTAGCCGGAATCCCTATCCCAAAGCAAATTACTATTTCTAATGACCTTGATGAAACTGTTCACGACGCATCAATCATTGCTATTGTAGTGCCTTCCCATACAGTTAGAAAATTATTGAGTAATCTGAAGGGAAAATATTTAAAAGATGCAATATTTGTTAATTTAACCAAAGGTATAGAAGAGAATTCTCTTAAAAGGATGAGTGAATTGATTGCCGAGGTTCTTGAATGTTCCGAAGACAAAATTGTATCTTTATATGGCCCAAGCCATGCTGAAGAAGTATCCAGGGGTGTACCAACAGCAATTGTTGCAGCCTCAAAAAATATACATACAGCTAAACTGATACAGGATAATTTTTGTTCGACCAATCTACGAGTTTATTCAAACTCTGATATAATTGGTGTTGAACTTGGTGGTTCCATAAAAAATATTATCGCCATTGCATCAGGTATTCTGGATGGCATGGGATTAGGAGACAACACAAAAGCCGCTTTGATAACCAGAGGATTAAGTGAAATGATACGCCTCGGAGTGAAACTTGGAGCGCAAGAAAATACTTTTGCCGGGCTTAGTGGTGTTGGAGATCTCATTGTTACCTGCGGTAGTAAACATAGTCGTAACAGATATGTAGGAGAGGAAATCGGTAAAGGTCGCAAACTCGAAGAAATATTAGATGGCATGAGTATGATTGCCGAGGGAGTTCATACTTCTCATACTGTTTTTCAGATGTCGCAGAAATATGATGTGGTCATGCCTTTGACAGAACAAATATACAAGGTGCTATTCAATGGCAAGAATCCCAAAAAGGCATTGACCGAATTGATGAATCGTGATCCGGTCAAAGAAAGGCATTCCATACCAGAGGATTAATGAAAAAAATATATATTTTATTAATTGGATTTGGGATTCTATTATCTGGTCTATGGGCAAAAGATTTAAAAAAAAATAAGGCTATACCAGTTAGTGCACCTACAAATTTAATATATCAAATTCCTGAAAAAATCACTCAAATATCATTAGCAAAACCAGTTTCTGCAGATACTACCTTCTTTATCAGAGATGATTTGCTGGCTGTGGAAGTGAATTTAATTGAGTTAGGATTTTATAAAAAAAGAGCAAATCCTGATGAAGATATTATTATTTTTGTAGAATCTGCAGAATATGATGAAGGGCGGGTTTCTGATTCTGATATTGAAAGTGTTGGACAGGAAATGTTATACTCTACACCGACAGGTTCTTTGGATCCCGAAAAAGGTATCCTGACAAATGAATTAGAAATTTTTGGTGAATTACCGGATGTTGATAATAACGGCAAATTATATATCCTTTTATTGGATGTTCGGGATAATTATGAGCAGGGGGTAGATGACACTTATGTAGCAGGTTATTTTGACCCTCTGGATCAAAATAAATCAAATGGAAATTATGCAGATATTATATACATAGATACCAATCCGGCCAGCGCAAAAGATGATTATACTTTGAGCGTGGTGGCTCACGAGTTGCAGCATTTAATCCATCATAATTATGATGATAATGAAAACGAATGGCTCAATGAAGGATTATCAGAATTAGCTCCCAGGCTGGTTGGTCTGCCTGTAAGATCTTTTTCTTCGTTTCTGACTGCACCCAATATTCCTTTGGTGACATTTGATCAGTCTATCAGGGATTATGCTAAAGTTGGGCTTTGGAGTTTTTATCTTTACAAAAGATTTGGACTTGAAATAATTAAAAATATTGTGGAAGAGCCAACAAATTCATTAAGTAGTGTAGAAACAGTGATTAAAAAAAGTGGTTTTTCAGATTTAACAAAAGAAAGGTTACTAAGAGATTGGTTTTTTGCTAATCTGTTAAATGATCAGACTATTGAAAATGGGATATATGGATATGGAGATGAATCAATTCCGGATTTAATATCGGATCATTTTTGTCCGAATTTTACAGATGGAAAGATTATTACAGGTGAACTGAGTTATACAGCAGCCCAATATATCCAGTTTTATTCAGGTGCAGATATTGATTTTACAATGACTCATGACTCAGAGGAATGGTTTGGAATTGGAGTAGTTAAACATTATGATCCTCCCGAAATTGTTTTTTATGAAAATACTGATGGAAGTTTTTCTTTGGAAGATATGAATTTTGGGCAAACCTATGAAACATTAACCATTGTCCCTTATTGGAAAGCCCTTAAATTTGGTGATACTAAATTGGATTTTTCTTACTCTGCAACCGGATCAGGTGGTTTAGAAGAGCAAGTAATTGTTTATGATGACAGCAGTTTAAGTTTTTATATAAATCTTGATGGAAATGAGGCAGGAGCAAAGTTTGATATCCCCGATGAGGAGTCAAAATTATCCGGAATCTTTTTTAACGTTTTCGAAGAAACGGCTGTAACTGTAAAAATTTACAGATCAACAATAAGCAGGAATCCAATTGCTGTGTATTATAATATTCCGGCAAATGCAGAAGCCTGGACCCGCTATGATTTTGAAGAATCAGTTCATTATAATGAAGCCAATTCCCCGATTGTGGCTCTTTCTTCTTCAGATAATTCACTGGGCTATTGTGGACAAACCCAGGGACAGGGAAGGGCTTACCTTAAAAATGGCCAGAATTTTAGTGATTTAAGTAACTTTAGTCTGGAAAATGGTGATGCCCTGGATGGTGATTGGGCCATACGTGGTATTATTCAGAAAACTGTTGAGAAACCACCGGAATTAGTGATTTCCCCAGGTCAACTAAAATTTTGGGATGGTGAATATTCACATTCTTTGAAAATAATGAATAAAGGTACTCAGTCATTATTTTGGGAAGTATCAGGTAATATTCCAAACTGGCTTAACTTTAGCAAGGAATCCGGTGAAATTTCCGGGGCTTATGACATAGTAAATATTACAGTTGATAGGAATTTTTTAGAGCCTGGTGTTTATAATGTTGATTTATTAATCATTTCTAATGGTGGTAATCAGGAACTATCAATATCTATCCTTGAAAGAAATCAGGAATTTGGTCAAACCGGATTTACTGCTAACAATTTTTCCTTTAGTGATTCCATTTCAACTATTAAACTGAAAGTATTTAATATCGGAGTAGGAGAACAGGAGTTTGCATTTTCAAAAATATCTCCCAATCTTGATTTTTATCCGGCAACCGGATTGGTAATTGAAGATGATACTATGAGCGTTGATGTGTTTTTTAACAAATATAATGTATCATCTGAATCAATGGATTATAATTATTATAATGGAATTGAAAACCAGGTATTTTCTTTTGTTTATGATGGTGAATTGGTTGATGAACAAAATGGGAATGAACTTTATCCACCCTTTCCAAATCCTTTTGTTACTTCACAATACGAGTTTGTGAAAATTGGATACCATCTTGATGAAATCTCAAATCCGGTATTGCAAATTTTTGATATTCTGGGCAAGTTAATTATGGATTTTGATATTAGTGATAATCAGCAAGGATATAACGTAGAATTATGGGATGGTAAAAATAATCGGGGACAACAAGTTAGCAGTGGTATTTATTTTGTACAAATAGTACAAAATGGAAACTCCAAACAGGCGAAAATTTTATTAATACGATAATTTTTTAATATTTTCAATGCAAATCTATCCAAATTATTATAAAGCCAGACTCATTCAACGAATTAATCGATTTGTGATGTTACTGGATTTTAAAGGCAAAATAATAAAGGCATATATCCCAAATACCGGCCGTATGGAGGAATTTCTTAACGAGGGGCAGATTTTTTATTTTACTAAAATAAAAATGAAAACAATGGATTATAAAGTTGTCGCTACTGAATACCAGGAATCTTTAGTTTTTTTAGATACTGTTCGTGTTAATGATATTTTTGATTACATTTTAAAAAGCAGAAAAATTAATGAATTTGCAAACTTTCATACTTTACAAAGAGAAATTTCTTTTGGGAAATCAAGGTTTGATTTTATCTTAGATAAGAATTCTGACCAACAAAAAATTATAGAGGTCAAATCCTGTACTTTAGTTCATAATAATCTTGCCATGTTTCCTGATGCTCCTACCTTAAGAGGAATTAAACATATTAAGCATTTGGAAAAAATTACTTCCGATAACTATGTAGTTTTTCTTGTATTAAATAAAAATGCAGAAAAGTTTATCCCCAATTATCATACTGATTTTAAATATGGGGAAATTTTTCTTAATTCAGACAATGTTAAATTTAGAGCCTATAAAATTTCCTTTCTGGATCCGGTTACCTTTGATTTGAATAGTCTTTTACCTGTTGATATAGATTATTCCAAACTTAAAAATAATTGTCAGAATAAAGGTAGTTATTTAATTATTTTAGAGAACCGAGAAAATTTTAACATGAATATAGGAAGCCTTGGGAATAGAAGTTTTAAAAAAGGATTTTATATATATGTTGGCTCTGGTATGGGAAATCTTGAAAAAAGAGTTAAGCGGCATTTTTTAAAACGGAAAAAAACTTATTATCATATTGATTATATCTCTCCGGTGAAAATGCAACCGGGAAAAGTTTATTATTTCCGCACTAAATTAAGAATTGAGTCAAAACTTGCAAAAAAACTTGAAATTATTGGAGATGGAGTGGTTGATGGATTTGGATCGAGCGATACAAACGCTTCCTCTCATTTAATTTTTTTCAAAGAAAATCCTGTCAGAAAAAAAGAATTTATCCAACTGGTTCTTAACTTTAGAAGTGATTTTTAATTAGGTAATACTTTTTTCCATTCTTCGCTATTAATTTTGAAATTGTTTTGTGTTCTTGTCAGGTTTAATGTTTTGTATCCGTAATCTTCATAATTTCCGCTTTTGTATTTTTGTAGAAAACGCAGGTTCCATTTCATTGTATCAGGACTCGTTATCTGTAATTCACTATATTCTATCTTTATAGAATCTATTTGTAAAAATGTTAAAAATTTCTGCTGGTACCATTCATTATAATTCAAATTGTTTCCGGTAAAAGTTGAATCGTAAAAACTCATATAATTGTCAATTTCCTGGTTTTCCCAGGCTATTATCCATGAGTGTAAAAAATTCTCTATTTCAGTTTTTATATCTTTTTCTTCTTCGTATAAAACATATTTGTCATTTGCTATTTTCCATAGAGAATCCTGCATTATATATAAAAGAGATCTGCGTCCATATTGAATAAAATCAGAACTTAAAACTGTCTCATCAAAATGGATGAAAATTTCATTTTCAGAATAATAGGATGAAATATTTTCCAGAAATAATTTTTTCCAGGAGTAATTAAAATATTCATGAGAATAATTAATATTTGGTGAGGTGTCTTTACAATAGAGATTTTGAATTTTTTCAATATTACATGATTCTATATTATTAATAAAATTCTTAGGAAATACACCGCTGCCAGTAAAGTTTTCTTTAATATTGGTCAGTATAGTTTCATTATTTATAATTATTAAAGGGGTAGATTGAAGATTGATTGATGCTGGTGATATTGGAAAATCTTTTATATATTGAATAGTGTTTTTTGAATTATTTGCTTTAGAATATTTGCAGATAGAATATTTAGCACCATTAATATTTTGAACATTTATTGATTTAGATTGTATTTTATGATAATTGATTAAGGGCTTTTCTATGGTAGTTGTATCAATATGGATGTAATAAATCCCTGGAATGATCTCGTTTTTATTGGTAACAACCGGTATTTTTTTTATGATTTTATAGCTTTGAGAATTATTGCTTGAGATTAAAAAAATCATTTGTTCCGGGATTTTTAATACTAAGCAATAGCTGGGTTTATTATCAGACAAATTTGTAAAATATACCGGAGATTTTGAAAATACAAAGTTAAGAAGTAAAATATTACATATTATTGTCAGAATTATTTTAGTTTTTATTGTATTCATTTGGTTATCTTCTCCAATTATTAATATAATATATTTATGGTTTTTTGCGAAGAGTAATTATTATAATCTTAAAAATAGTGTAATTGAATAAATCTTTTGGCGGTTTCAATTGGAAAATGTAATTTTAGAGGAAATTTGAATGCCCCCATAGCTCAGCTGGATAGAGCGTTGGCCTCCGGAGCCGAAAGCACGGGTTCGAATCCTGTTGGGGGTACAAATAAAAAAAAAGTAATCTAAATCACCTTAAATTTAAAGTTTTATTAAGTTTTAGCTATTACTTATACTCTATAAAACCATAGCATTTTTTGATGAATAATTCTTATATTAGTATAATAATTTGTTCTTTGCAAAAAAATGGGGAAAATATGATAAAATTTAATTTCGATGATAACAAAATATATGCATTAGATGGTGCTATGGGAACTGAAATCCAAAAAATGCCTGTTTCTGAATCTGTCTGGTTAGACAAGCATGGATGTAATGAATTATTAAATATTACTGCTCCGGAAGTGATAGAAGAAATTCATCATAAATACCTGGCTGTCGGTGCAGATATTATCGAAACCAATACTTTTGGGATTTTACCCTGGGTATTGGCTGATTATGATCTTGATGATAAGTTAGAAGAAATCGCGACCCAGGCTGTCTTAATTGCAAAAAAAGCTGCCAACAAGGAGTCAACTTTTAAAAAGCAACGATATGTTGCCGCTATTATCGGTCCAGGAACTAAGTTGGCTTCTCTTGGTCAAATCTCTTTTAATGAAATGTTGTCAGGTTATAAACGAGTGGTTGAGGTATTTATAAAAACCAGAACAGATATGATTATGCTCGAAACGAGTCAGGATCCACTCAATATAAAAGCCGGGTTAATCGCCTGTTTTGAATCTTTTGAAAAAATGGGGGTTGAAATTCCAGTAATGGTTTCTGTTACTATGGAAGCAAGTGGAACTATGTTGATTGGTACGGATGTGGAAACTATTGTCTCAATATTGAAACCCTTTCCAATTGCTTCTTTGGGTTTGAATTGTGGTGTTGGACCAAGAGAAATTGAACACCATGTTTCTAAACTTTCTGAATATTGGGATAGGCCAATTTCTGTTCATACAAATGCAGGTTTGCCTGAAAATGTCGGTGGTGAAACCGTATATAATATGTCTCCGATTGAATTTGCAGATTTATCTCATTCTTTGTGTAAATATCCCGGAGTTAAGATAATTGGTGGATGTTGTGGGACTAATCCAAACCATATACATGAGTTAAGTAAAAAATTGAATAATGTCGAATATACAAAACCTGTTGGAAAATCTATTTCTTCGGCTGCAAGTTTATTTTCTATTTCGAAATTAAATCAGTCACCTCCGCCATTTTTTATTGGCGAGAGAGCAAATGCCACCGGATCTAAGGCTTTTCGTCAACTTATTCTAGCAGAAAATTATAAGGAAACACTTGGTATCGCTCAGCAACAGGTTCGTAGTGGTGCTCATGGATTGGATATCAGTGTAGCGTATTCAGGAAGAGATGAAATAAAAGATATGAAGGAGGTTGTGTCAATATTTTCACAAAAAACTCCTTTACCGTTGATTATAGATTCCACCCAACCAAAAGTGATGGAGGAGGCTCTGAAACTTATCGGGGGGAAGGCTATTATCAACTCCACCAATCTGGAAAATGGTGAGCAACGATTTGATGAAATATGTAAGATTGCAAAAAAATATGGTGCAAGTCTGATTTGTCTTACAATTGATGAAAAAGGAATGGCTCTGACAAAAGATCGTAAAATTGATATTGCGAATAGAATGTATAAAAGAGCCACAACAATCCATAATATAGATCCTTCTGATTTAATTTTTGACTTACTGACATTTTCTGTCGGTTCAGGGAAAGATGAATATCGTAATTCGGCAAAGGAGACAATTGATTGTATTGCAGAATTGATAAAAATATATCCTCAGTGCCATACTGTTCTCGGTGTTTCCAATGTTTCATTTGGATTATCACCAAAATCCCGCAAATATCTCAATTCCGTATTTTTACATCATGGGGTAGAGGTTGGATTATCAATGTGTATTGTAGATGTGAAAAAGATTTTACCCTATCATAAAATTGATGAAAAGGACAGAGTCATTTGTGAAAATCTTTTATTCAATGTTATTGATAATGGTGACCCGCTTATGAATTTTGTTGATCATTTTAATGAAAGAACTGAGGATGCAGATCATCACCAGGAAGAACTTGATAAATTAGATGACCGTGAAAAAGTAAAACAATTAATTGTAGATGGAGATAAATCCAGGATAATTCCAATACTGAAAAAATTAAAAGATGAAATGGATGCGGAAGAAATTATTAATAATATTCTTATCGAAGGAATGAAAGAGGTTGGTGAACTTTTTGGGCGAGGTGATTTACAACTGCCTTTTGTTCTTCAGTCTGCTGAAGTGATGAAAGAATCGGTCCACTATCTTGAACCCTTTTTGAAGAAAATTGATAGTCAGGGTAAAACAAAAATTGTATTAGCAACGGTGAAAGGTGATGTACATGATATTGGGAAAAATCTTGTGAATATTATTTTAACTAACAATGGATTTGAAATCATTGACCTTGGTATTAAAACCGATATAGAAAAAATTGCCGAAGCCGTAAAACAACATAAATCTGATGCAATTGGAATGAGCGGACTTCTTGTTAAATCAACTGCTATTATGAAAGAAAATCTGGAAGTTCTAAACCAAATGAATATCAATGTACCTATTTTGTTGGGTGGCGCTGCTTTGACAGAAAATTTTGTCACAGAATATTGCCGGTCGGTGTATGATGGTGAAGTACATTACTGTAGAGATGCTTTTGATGGACTTAGAATAATGAATGAAATAAAGGGAGCGTAATACTATTAAATCATCACTTAACAAGCCAATGCTTAAAAATATAGAAACAAAAAATAAAAAAGATATACAATTTCCTTCGCGAGATAATATTATTCCGGTTCCGCCTTTTTATGGGAAAAAGATAATTACTGATGTGGATATTACTGAAGTTTATTCATGGATAAATGAACGATCGCTATTTCGTGCTCGGTGGGAATATAAACAAAAGAATAAATCGGATGCTGATTACCAAAAATTATTAAAAGATGTTGTCATTCCTGAATTTAATTTCTGGAAACAAAAAGTAATTAATGAAAACCTTTTTCAACCAACTATAATTTACGGCTATTGGAAATGTCGTTCTCAAAACAACCAGGTCATATTATTTGATCAAAAGGGAAATGAAAAAACTCGACTTACTTATCCTCGTCAAACCCTATCACCTTTTAGATGTATAGCTGATTATTTTCATCCTGATAATGACGATGTTATTGCATTATTACTGGTTTCTATCGGGCATAAATTTGTTGATTTTGAAAAAGAGTTATACAATAACAATGAATATAAAGATTATTTTCTTTTACATGGATTCGGTGTGGAACTGACCGAAAGAATGGCTGAATATTATCATAAAATTATTAGAAAAGAACTTGGTATAAGTAGTTCCGATGGAAAAACAAAAAAAGATATTCTAAAACAAAAATATCAGGGAAGAAGATATTCCTTTGGTTATCCTCCATGTCCTGATTTAGAACAGAATAAAATAATATTAGACATTTTAGAGGCTGGGAAATATGGAGTATCGATTACCGATAGTTTTTTAATGATTCCCGAGCAGACTACTTCGTCTGTAATCTGTCATCATCCGGAAGCCGAATATTTTACTATATGATTTGAATTTTTATCCAATAATTAGAAATTACTCCTCTAATAATGAATAAAAAGGTAGAAAATTTCGTCGACAAAAGGATTCTTTGTTCATACTACTATCAGGATGATATAATTTTCGGTTTTTTGTAAAACTTCAATACTAATAATATTTTTCACAACTATGATGATTTTGTCTCTTTATTTTCAAAATTCTCACTTTGGGAACTGAAGTACAGATACCTTAATGGAGATTGAAAAATCATTGATTATCTAATTCATCAATATTATTAATCGTACCCAATATGGCATTTCCAATTCGACGAGCCTGCGGTGGGAGGGAATACGGGCTTTTTTCATAATCAATATTATAGGGTGAAATATTTAATTGTTTTCCTTTATGAATTAATGTCACACTACCGCCCGGATCAAATCCCATCCCGGTTTTTGCTCCTTGTTCAATTAATATTCTGGCAAGTTCAATATGGGTAGCGCCAACACTTTCGCGGATTCTTCCGTTAATGGCAACTGTAATCAATTCGCCGGATTCTAATAAACCAACCCCGATTTTGGGGCCTCTTAAATGTGTATAATCGACTCTGGCTGCTTGTGTAGCGATTGAAAATTCCGTTTTCCAGCCTTCTTCTACCATATTTATTGCTTTTTTCCCATTTTTAACAAGCATTGGTCCGGCTTCGATAGCATGTCTTACATTAGCCCATTCTGCCAATTCAAAATTAACTTCAGTTCCAATTTCCCAACCTTTTAGAGATATATTATCAGCTATGGAAACTGTTATTCCAACTGGCAGTATCTTTACAGTCTTGGTAAGTTTGATAATATCAATGATTTTGTTGCCGGCAAATCTGTATATTATTCTACCCTTGCTGTTAATTTGTGATTGAGGATATAACAGATCATAAAATCCCGGCCCTTTTGGAAGATTCAGGTTTCGTTGCTTTTCTGTGAAATGGAGTGAATCGCCATTTTTAACTGAAATCACAACTCCCTGTTTTAAGTTAGCATTTCTGATGGCCGGCTGATTATTTTCATCAATATATAACGCCGGTTTATTATACAGAGGGAGCGATTTTATAATTCCATCAATAATAACAAGGCCTAACGGACTACCAATATATTCTTCAGGCAGACCAAGTTTCCCGACTAATTCCGGGTTGAGCATATATCCACCATTCCAGGCAAAAACTACTTTCTGTTTATTTTGTTTTTCATATTTATTTGCAAGATCAAGAACAGTATCATTAATTCTTGATGAAAACATGGTATGAAATTGGATATTAAAATTATTTTTTGTAGCCTTGGGCGAATTAACATTCAACCTGGCTCCTGACCACGGTTGACCATCTTCATGTATTCCAGTTAGCATTTGGGCTGTAATAAATAATTCAATATTATCCCGAGACTGTTTATCCTGATTAATAAGCATTGTTTCCAAAACATTTTTAATAGGGCTATTATTTAGGTTGGCATCTTCCCGTAACTTTGCTAAAACAACACTTTCTCCAAATTCCGAACAGCATTTTTTATATAATTTACTGCTTAAAATTTGTGAAAATTTGATTGGGGTTTGAATAGGAGTCGGGTAAGCCAGGCAAGGACTTAAGCCTGCCGGAACCCATTGAATGTAACCTTCTGATCTACGGATTTGAGAATAATTTCTGAATAAAATATGTCTCACAGTCCCGATGTGATAAGATTCCATATCAATCTTGTCAGTCATCATATAATTAGTATCACCCAAAGAAATGAGGAATCCATTTTTCTTTCTAATTTCCAGTAAAGTCTTTAATGCCTTTTCTCCTAATTGTCCTAAATGAGTTCCAGAAGCAATTATTTTTGTGGGTACTAGTTTTAACAAACCGCAGTTGAATAATAATTCCAATTCGTGGTCATCAGTATTTTGAATCCATTCAACAACATTTTGAAAATAAACAGGTGATCCAATTGATTTTTCACGGATGAATAAATATATTTTCCCAATGCTATCTATATCTGTATTATCAAGAATTTCTTCAGTGAGTTCATCGCCATTTTTAATGCCCAGTCGATGTTTTATATTTTGTATAACAAGAATTCTGATTTCCAATGATAATTGTGTTCCATGAAAAATAGCAATATCTCTATTAGATTCCAGATCTTTGATTAGTCTTTTTGAATTATTAATCATTAATGGTCTATTTCCAACCAATTCACTCAGGCTAAAATGAGATTTCATAAAAAGGTCAAATGACATTGCAGGTAGTTCTTTTGTTTTAATCGGACCAATAGTTTTTCTAAAAACCTCAGCCACTAAACCCATTAATTCGAATTCTGTTATTTTACGAAAATTATAATGCAAATTATGACGATGTCTGTAACTCAATGAATGATCAATCACAATATCATCTGAACCTTCATTAAATTCAAAGAGGGCATCTATTTGATTAAAAAAGGAATATTTTTTTTCCTCTTCTATTTTACCATATTTTTCATGACGTAATAATAGTTTATTAGCGAACCTCATAATTCTTCCCTTAACCTCTTTTTCTTCCATTCTGAAATAACTCGGATCAATCAGGGATTTTAATATTATCATATATTCCAGATTAGTAAATCCCGGAATATATTTTCTATTATCACATAAAACAAGTTCATGAAAATCTTTATTATAGGTGGTACACTTTTCATGGATTTGAAAAATATTTTTTACATTCTGAAAGTCTTGTTTGTTTGGATGTTGACAGCGAATCCATAAAGTATATAGGAATTTTTCCATCTTTTGTTGAAGTACATTGATACTAAATCTTTTTTCTACTACATTTCTATTGTGTTCTTTCCTGTTTTCAAAGGTTTCATGATCGGTAAATAAATCCAAAAATCCTTCCGGTAACTGGCTTGCATCATCTGGATATTCAAAAACTTTTAACCTTAGAGAATCGTCCAGATTTTCACCGATTAGGCTGGAATAAACATTTTCCGGTTTATATCGATTTACGATTAATGGTGTACCAGATGCGGAACTTTCGATAATCGGAAGTCCTCTGCCTTCGGTTTCACTTGGTAAGGTTACAATAGTTGCTGCGCCAAATAATTCATTAATATCTAAGGAATTAATATTATTTTCAACCATAAACTGATTGGAATTAAAACCAAATTTGAATGCTAAAAATATTCTGTTTTTAAAATTTTTGGGAATATTTTCCAGAAAATCCCGAAAGGAAAAAATTAATTTTTTATAGTAATCACCCTGACCAGTTGCAACCGGACCGGAGATTAGAATTGTTATTGTTAATAGATGGTGAGTTTTAAAAAAATTATAAAATTGGGGATTTTTAAATAATGCCTGGAAAAATTGAAAATTTCTCTCAATCCTTTTCCTCTCGATTATCCTGGTGGGTTGTAATATTAACAAATTGGAATGAGTTAAATGTATGTTAATTTTGCCTTTGTTTCCTAGGATGAATGGGGAGTTGAATTCAATAGGATTACCAAATTCAGAAATTATATCAGCAACAGATTTGGAATATAGTTTTTTTTCTGATCCGGCAAAAAGGGTTTGAATTTTTTTTAAGATTGATTTTTTTGATTTGTGGGATATAGGCTTATATTTTTGAGTATCAATAAATGTTGGGATTTGATATGTGTTTTTGGGATTAAATCCAAAATTGTTAATTAGTGTATTTAATTGAGTTTGATTTAAAGTACACTGAAACCAGGTCGGGCTATCCCAGGGATAAAGAATTTCTATCAAAGAAAAAACTTCACCGATATGAGAATTAGTAAAAAAATGATCTCTTAATCCTGCCGGTTGATTTTCCTTACGCTTTCTTGGGGGATTACCATCTTCCCAATAAAAATCATGATTGCTATTTAGCACGGGTATTTTCATGAATTCAGAAACCAGGACAATGGAAAAGGCCAGGGCTACATTCCCGGGATTGGAGTTGGTGTTAACCGGAATTAATAATTGAATATCATTTTTTGTGATAAACTCCCCAAGGTCTAAGCTCATTGAAAGAGTCTGTTTCCATATTTTTTTATATAAATTGTTATAATTTTCGCCACCCCGAGTCAGTTTTGTAAAGAAAAATTCTTTATAGCCATCCCAGTAATCAAATCCTATTGAACCCTCTAATTCATAGAAATGAATATTTTCTTTTTTGTCTAAATTAATATTACAGGAATCTCCAATGTAGAAAATATTGGTCGATTTATTTGAATATTTCCTGATTAAATTTTGAAATATTTTAGTGTATTTTTCAATTTCTATTGTTACACCATCAACTCCAAAATCAAAAGTAATAAATGCAATACCTTTTGATAGGGATTTTAAAAAATCATCAAAATTATTCGGGATATTAGAAAATGGTTTTCTGGTGTCTCTGATTTTATCAAGAAACAGGTTCATTTCAAACCAGCTGTTAATTTTTTTTGAATTAAGAGCAGATTTTAAATTTTCAAAACTATTTTTTTCCATGATGATTACTTTATCTTAAATGAAAAAAGTAGGATAATTTTTCTGCTAATACTTCATAGGAAAAATGTAATTTCCCTAGTTCAAAATTATATTCAGCATATTTTTTACATAATTTTGGATCATGAATAATTTTATCAATTTCTTGCACAGCTTTATCTGTTAGTTTATTATCTTCAATCATTACGGTTTTAAAGCCCTTGCTACCAATTTCCGGCCAATATACAGGTCGATAATTATTAACAAAAATTGGTTTCCTGGCAAGTACACATTCCACAAAAGCATTTCCAAAACCCTCATAACTGCTAAAATAAGTACTAGCTGTCGCATTAGCATATACATCGGATAAAGAATATACTTTTTCTCCGTTCCTGGTAATTCTGTGAGAATGTAATAGCTTATGACCAAAAATTATTCGACCTTCAAGATTTTTTTTCTTTACCAGGCGGACTAATTTTTTATAATATCCAAACCTATCATCATCTGCATAAGTTCCGGTTACTAACAGTTTGACTTTTTTATCATCAATTTTCTCGATTAATTCAATTGCTGTTTCGATACCTTTTCTTTTTACAATTCTGGTCACCTGTACCAATAAAATATCATCCTCATCAAAGCCAAAAGATTTTCTGAAATCTTTATTGTAATCATCAATTTTACCGTATTCTTCATTAAAATTCATCACATTTGGGACAACGATTGAATCTATATTAAAATTTTTCTGTAAATATTCCTGTGAATAGGAATTAATAACAGCGTGTTTGGCATGGGGAATCTGCAATGGAAATGTCTCTTGTATAATTTTTTCAATAACTTTATGAGGTGTTTTGTAGCGATCTCCTCTTTCCCAGTGAAAATCATGGTCATGACAAACAACTTGTATTCCCGTATGCTCAACCAGTTTTTTTATTCCCATTCCCATAGACAGATGGCAAGGTAGGGCCGAAGAATTTTCTGGCAATATGGTATCAATTTTATTTTTCATTATCCATTTAAAAATTTGAATTGCAATTACATCAGAAGTATGGTGCAAATGTTCTAATAATTCATCGGGCTCTTCATCTGGGTAGTAAAAAGCGCGTTTCTGTTCCCATTCACATTCAGGGGAAGCAAATGATAACTGTGGTAAAAAAGTACATTTATATCCATCAGATATACGTCTGGATGAAACTCCGGTCAGGACATAAACCTCATGTCCCATTTTACGCAAAATATGTATCCATTTGATAGTTTCAAGAGAAACACCATCAATATCACCGATTCTACCTATTATTATTCCGATCCTCATGGTAACTCCTTGTTTTAAAAATTGTTACTGTTTTTTTTATTATAACCTAATGGTATGAATAAAGATTCATAACATATTTTATAATAGTAATAAATTTAAATAATGTCAAAAAAAACATTTTTTTTGTGAAGAATTATGAGTGATCCACTGTTTTTCCATTAGTAAAAGCAGAAAAATAACTCCGGATTATTTTTTAGAAATTAAATATTTTCTTTGCACATAATATGTAAATATCAATATCAAACCCAATATAAATAATATATTAAACTGGCATTAAAAAAGTGCTGTAATAATAAGATTATTCAAAATGTACAATTTGAATTAGTAGAAATAAATTAAATCATTGAGTAAAATTTTAGTTTGTAGTGGAGATTGGTATTTTATTCTTCTATTAAAGGATTTCCTTCAGGATCAAAATATTTAGGTGCGCCATCTTGCTTATCAAGTTTGAAGTTTGTTTCTGTTAATTTTATACCAGATTCATAATAAGTTGTTTCAGTACCGTTTTTCATATTATTTAAAAAGGTTGTTATTCTTTTTATATTGCCAGTTTGATAGTATTCTTTTTGAGTTCCATTTTTACGGTTATCGGAATATTCTGTTTCTGATTTAATTTTTCCATCAGGAAAAAATTCTTTACTAATACCAGATTTAATTCCATCAACATATTCTATTTCCCGGAGTATTTTTTTTGTATCTTTATCAAATATTTTTGTAGGACCCCAAAGTTTGTTATTTTTATAACTGGTTAATTTAATCATGGCTCCGGTTATTGGGTCAAATTCTTTACAGACACCATGTAATTTGGCATCTTTAAAATGTTGTTCTACCGATAATTGTCCACTGTCAAGTTTCTTGTCCCAACCATCTACCTGGTCTTCAATATACATTGTTGACCTTCTCACAAATCCTGTTGGGGAATAAATTTTGCGTTCACCATTAATATGTCCGTTTTTATAGGGAGTTTCAGAATATAAAGTACCATCCTCACGATATTCTCTCATCATTACGACCTGTTTAAATTTGTATTGTCTTGTAAAAGGGAAGCGTGAAATAAAACAACGCTCTAAAATAACTCTATTTTTTTTCCCTAAAATAACGGTTGTCATCTCCTTATTATGTTCAATATAAAAGGGTTCATTTTTTCCAATAACAAAAAATAAAATAATTAAGATAAACATCGCGATAGATTCAGAGGTTAGCCAAAAACTGGGGAAACCAAGGAAAAGTAATCCCAAAAGATTTAAAAAAGTTAAAAATAAAGAAATATAAATAATAATTTTTTGGGCAGTTGAGAGTAAACTAATACTTTTTTTAATATCTAATTTATAGGTTTTCATACATCGCTTCTTATTTTAGTTAAATTCAATATAATATCTAATTTTCAATTTAACAATTTTTAAGTTAATTTTTTTTAATTCACTTAAAAATTGATTTTATTGGTAATTCTGTTTTGATTTGGAAAAACTTAATTGATTGATTAACCCTTCTATTTCCTTGGCTTAAGTTTTGCCTATATTACTAATTTTTGGAATGTTAGAAATGTTTCCGGCATAAAGAAAAAATTTAAGGCGGAAATTTTTTCTTATAATTTTGGAATAATAGGTAATTTATGAACAAACGAGTACTGGTTATAGATGATGATAAAAGTATTTTAAGAATTTATGAATTGTTGCTTGCTCCGGATGGTGTTGAGTCAGAAACTAATGAAATAGAAAACAATAATTTTGATGTAACAACAGCTACTCACGGTGAAGAAGGAATAGAATTCTCCAAAAAAGCATTTGATAATAATTTACCCTATGCAGCAGCTTTTATTGATATGAGGATGCGACCGGGTTGGGATGGATTAAAAACAGCTAAGCACTTAAGAAAAATTGATGACAGAATATATCTCGTAATTGTGACCGGATATATGGATAAATCAATTGATGAAATTAATGAAACCCTTTCTCATGATATTTTCTTTATGCATAAGCCGTTCAGTAGTGAAGAAATATATCAAATGGCCAGAAATTTATGCAATAGTTGGGCAAGGGATTCTGAATTGGAAAGCACTACAGTTTCCAGGAATTATTTAAATAGTATCATATCAAGTATTCATAATCCATTATTTGTTATTTCTCCGGACACCAGTATTGAGATGGTTAATGATATTGCCTATAAAATGTTAAAATATTCAAAAAAAGAGTTACTATCCCGATCATTTCTAGATATTGTAGATGAACATTTTAAGGAAACTTTTTCAACTCTTTTTACTTCATCCCCTGATAAAAATGAACAAGTTTTGGGAATTCTTAAAAAAGGTTATTTCAGAAGTATTGAATCGCAAGTTTTTACAAAAAATAATGAAGTAATTCCTGTTTTAATATCAGGCTCATTTTTAAGAAATAAATCGGGAGAAATTCAAAAAATAATTTGTACAATTGAAAGTATTTCTGAAATCACAAAAGCAAAAAAAGAATTAGAAGAAATTAATATTCAGTTAGAAGAGGCTATTAAAACTGCTAACGAAATGGCTTTAGAGGCAGAAATATCTTCAACTGTAAAATCAGAATTCCTGGCAAATATGAGTCATGAAATTAGAACTCCAATGAATGGAATTATTGGTATGGCAACCCTTATGAGAAGCACTGATCTGACCAAAGAACAGCATCAATATATAGAATCTATCCAGGTAAGTGCTAATGCCTTGTTAAATATTATTAATGATATTCTGGATTTTTCCAAAATTGAGGCTGGGAAACTGGAATTGGAGAATATTGACTTTGACATTCTAAAATTATGTGATGAACTAAGTGATATTATTTCAATCAAGACAAAAGAGAAAAACCTTGATTATAATTGTATTATTGATGAAGATGTTCCTGAGTTTTTAAATGGTGATCCAACAAGGGTAAGGCAAGTATTATTGAATCTGGTTGGCAATGCCGAAAAATTTACCGAAAAAGGTGAAATTTTATTAACAATACAAAAAATCAATGAAATAAATGATTCAGTAAAATTAAAATTTTCAGTTACTGATACCGGGATAGGTATACAAAAAGAACGCATAGAATTACTGTTTAACTCCTTTGCACAAGTTGATTCAAGTATGACAAGAAAATTTGGTGGAACAGGCTTAGGGTTAGCAATTTCCAAAGAAATTGTAGAAATGATGAATGGCGAAATTAATGTAAAATCAATTTTAGATAAAGGTTCAACTTTTTCCTTTACGATTACATTAAAAAATGCAACAAAACAAGAACAAAAATCACAAGATTTAACAGGTGAAAATATAATATTTTTTACTGAACAAATGCATACAGAAGAAATATTAAACAAGTATTTATCAAGGTTAAATGCCAATTTTATCGGAGTATCAAATATTGATGATTTAATTAATAAAATTGATATTGCTTTGGAAAAAAATATTATTTATAATAAAATAATTATTGATGAAACTAATATTTTTTTACAATTACAAACTATTAGTCAAAAGGTTGGAAAATTTAAAAATAGAAACGATATTATTTTATTACTTATTCCTGAAGGAAATACGAGTTATCCAGTTCCATTTATTCATGAATTAGGCTATGACAAAATACTTCCACGTCCAATAAAATATAATTCATTAAAGTATATTTCCAATGAGGCATATACTCAAAAGAAACGAAATGTTTTTACAATGTCCGCTAACTCTGTAAGAAATATTAATATACTTGTTGTCGATGATAACAAAATCAACCTAACTGTTGCGGAAAAAATGTTTTCTAAAATGGGTTATAAAATTGATTTGGAAGAATCTGGTAAAGGGGCTATTCAACGGCTTAAAGAAAAAGATTATAATATATTGTTTTTGGATATACAAATGCCGGAAATGGATGGATTTATAGTTACAGAAATTATTCGGAATTCAAAATCAAAAGTCATCAATCATAAAATCCCGATTATCGCTGTAACTGCTCATGCCACAGATAGTTATAAAGAACTTTGTCTGGAAAAAGGAATGGATGGTTTCATTTCCAAGCCCATTCAGCCTGAGGATTTATACAATGCCCTCGTAAAATTTACAGGAGAAGAACCTATTAAGAATCAGGATCTGATACCCCAAAACAAATCAAAACAATTTTCCAATGAAAGTGATGAATTACAAATTTTTGATTATAATAAATTACTTTTAAGAATGGGCAATGATGAAGAATTGTGTATTGATTTAATTGGGGATTTTATTGATTATTATCCAATATTAGAAAACAAACTTTTAGAGTCCATTGAACAACAAAATCTTGAATTAATTACAATTAATTCCCATTCCATAAAGGGAGCCGCCGGAAATGTAGAGGCTCAAAAACTTGCTAATATAGCAAAAAAAATGGAATATGCCGGGATGAATAATAATTTTGAAGAAGTTATTTCTTATATTAACTTGTTGGATGATGAATTTAGAAAATTTAAACTGTTAATTGATAAAAAAGGACTTTTTAAAAAATGAATTCTTTAGTTGTTGATGATGAAATGACCGTCAGGATGTTAATGCAAAAATTACTTTCGCAATATGGTAATTGTGATGCAGCTGCTAATGGACATGAAGCTTTGCAGGCATTCTTAAACAGTGTACAGACCAACCAATTATATGATTTGATTTGTCTTGATATCAAAATGCCTGTAATGGATGGTAAGGAAGTTCTCAAACATATTAAGGCAATTGAAAAAAAAGCTAAAATATCGGAAAATAAGCGTGCTAAAATTTTTATGGTGTCAGCCCTGGATGATTCGCAGGTTATTTTGGAAACAGTTGTCAAACTTGGGTGTAGTTCATACATTTTGAAACCAATTAATAAAATACAACTTATAGCCCGCCTGAAAGAATTTAAACTAATTTAGCCTGAAATATTCATAGCTTTAGAATTAACCTGATATATTGAGATAACTTTCCAAAAGACGGACAACGCTTTCCCAGAATATTGCTAAATAAAACTGAAAAATAATTAAGCCCATTATTAATATCAGAAGGGGCAACTTTTTAGAGAAATTTTCGATTTTTCTACGATTTGTAATTTTTTTATGCAACATCCTCATTACAACATAAAGCATAAGAATAGAATTTATCAACCCAACAACGACAAACCAATAATGAAATGAACCTTCGGATATTAATAAAGCAAAAAGAGCAAACTTGCTACTAAATCCGATTGTAAATGGAACACTTACCAGACTTAGTAGAAATAGAATTTTCCCAAAACTTGCGAGTGTAATATTTCCCTTTTTCGATATTTTTATTTTAAAACCCTGATCATAGCCAGTGCAAATTATTACTCCTATATAAGATATCAAAAAAGTAATTAGGTAAAAAAGCGCTACACTAAAGCTTTGCATGGAAAAGACAGAAAGTCCCAAAATAACAAATCCAAGATGTGCAATAACATTCATTTTAACAATTCTTGAGCCTTTTTTATAAATAATACTTAATAAAGTAGCTATTGTTAGAACTAATAGAGCGATAACTCCTAAAGCAAACTTAAGTGCTAACAGATTGTTCTCAAAATAATCAGTCATATTCCAAATAGTTAAAATGATTCTAAATCCAACCCCAAACCCAGCAATGATTGGCACAATGGGAACAAGAATATTTATATAACTATTATTAAAATTTTTCAAACTATAATATTTTATTATTGATACTATATTAATTCCAATCCCAATGAAAACCATTAGTAATATTAATATAACAGAAGTCTCCGGAATAGAATTTTGTATTAAAGTTTCACAAATTTTTTGCAGATTCAGGGTATTTGCTAAACCATAAATGAAAATAAATGTAAGTAATATTATTAACGAAGAGATAATTCCGGAAATGCTAATGTTTAAATATTTTGTTTTTAATTCATTTTGTTCTTCATTGATTAACAAAAAAAATACTGAGATAAAAATAATTTCAATTGCTAAAAATATTAGAATTAGATTATTTGCTGAAATTAGCAAAAATCCACCCAAGATTAATACAATTGAATAAAAATGGTTTTCTGCATCACTGCTTGGGACATGTTTATTATAAAAATTATATAACAGGAAAGATAAAATTCCTGCTACGATCAGGAAAAATTTGAATAGAAAAGTCAGGGAATTAATAACTATTAAGTGATGAAAACCCTGATGAGAATAAGAAGATTGAAAAAAAAACAGACTAGCTAAAATGCCAACATACCCGATAAGAGTGATTTTTTCCAGCCTTGTTTTTTTTATGTTATTTTGCCCTGAATAATAAATTATTATTGCAATGAGACATAATTCAATTTCTGGTATAAAATAATTTAGACTAAGGAAATTATTCATAAATCAGACTACTTTATTTAACTGAAAACATAGTAATTAACTTTACAAGATTTTCTACACTAATGTTAATTAGAGAAAGAAAAATATCAGGAAAAATTCCAAGTATTAAAATGATAAATATTACTGGCAGCAAAATAAAAATATAATGTTTTTTGGTTTCAGAAAAAATTGAGTCAAAATTTCCTGAAAAGTTTGAAAAAAGGATGTTGAACCATTTAAAGAAACAAAAAATATTCAGAGCAATTCCTATTACAGAAATCATGGCAAATATATTTATTCCGGAAAGTTGAATTGCGCCTACCAGACAAAATAAACTCGATATAAAAGTTGAGAATCCCGGTAAACCAAATCCAGCGAATAGAGTCAAAATAACTATTCCGGGGAAAATCGATGATGCCCATTTTTTGTTTTCTGAAATTTTGATATCCTTTATTTTATTTAAGGGGAAAATATCAGAAAGTAAAAGTAATATTATGACAATGGTTCCATGATTAAAAATATGAAACCATGCGCCACTGATTCCTGTGATCGCAGCCTGAAAATTGTTTACTGCACCGCCTTTTATTGTAGCCATACCAAGTAGTACAAATCCTATTTGCATGATGGAATAATACCCAATCATATTTTTTAAATCTTTTTGGGTAATTGCGCATAAAGCACCATAAATAATATTAACTGTACCGATTATTCCAAGAAGTGGACTAAGTTTGATTGTTGCATAAGGTAGCAGATAAAAACCTAACCGCATTAAACCATAGGCACCAATTTTAATAATTATTCCTAAAATTATAATATTTATATAAACAGGTAATTTGGTTATAGATGAAATTAGCCAACTATGAAATGGAAAAATCGGGAAGAGAAGGGCAAACCCAATAAAAAGTAGCAAAAAAGTGATAATTTCAAAACCATGAGAATAACTGGAGGCATGGCTGATTTCTAACATATTATATGAGAAAGATTCGTTACCAAAAATTAAAAGTAAAACTCCCAAAAGAATAAAACTATAAGCTATAATTATTACGAATCCAAGGCGATGAAACTTGTCTTTAGTTTTATCATTATGAACAATAATGAGAAAATATAAGGAAAATAAAGTTAATCCAAGGAACAGCAAAAACATGAAAAGATCAAAACTTAAAAACAGACCCATTAAGCCGGTATCTAACAATAAAAAAATAATTAGATACTCTTTGACTGATTTGTTTTTTTTCCAAAATGTTAAAATAGAAATGAAAAATACAATTGAGGTTAATGCTATGAAAATAATATTTATACCATCAACTCCTAAAAAGAAATCAATTGACAGAGATTCAGTCCATTTGGAATGTTCTACGTACTGCAGTCCGCTTTTTTGCCTGTTAAATCCGGCAAGTATTTGAAAAATTATCCAAAGTTGGATTCCTGTAATACTGCTACTAATTGTTTTAATTATCTTTGTGTTTTTATTTTTTATTAAAAGTAGAAAGAACACTCCGATAAGTGGCAGAAATACATTGAGACTTAATAAATGATTTAGCATAAAATATCCTCTATTTCAATCTGTTTTCATTCATTTTAAATAAGTTAGAATTTTTCTCACTGTCTTTTTTGATTTTTGATGATATTTAGTAAAAAATTTATCAAAAAAGATTTTTGTACGTTCATTGTATTCATCAATTTTATCTAATTTGTTTTTATATTTAAAGCAATAATCCCAGATGTTTTTTACTTTATTTATCTCAAAATCAACAAAAAAGTCATTAAATTTTCTTAAAGTTTTATAAAGTATCTGACTCCTTTTTGAAATATATAATTCATTTTGGAAAAAGGTCAAAAGTTTGGAGAATTTTTTCTTTAATTTAACATTATAATTTTTCCTGTACACAAAGAGAAGGAAAGCCATGCTCATTCCTAATATTGTAATAACTATGGAAATAATAGCCAGGATCATAAATAAATTTTCATTATCAATAGAACTATATTCAATAGAATATAAATATTTTGAAATCCAGGTATTTTCTTTTATTGGATTCCAGCCGGGGAAATGGAAAATTATATAGAAACATAACATCATTAAGATAATAATTATAACAGGATTTCCCTTTTTTTGTACATCTTCAACTTGCTTTTTAGAAGTTTTCATTGCTTTGCTGTTATTATAATAAATTGCAAAGAAGAGCCGGAAAAGTGAAAAAGAAATTGCAAAATAAGTTAGGAATAGGAAAATTATTATTAATGATAAAACAGGGTTGTGTTGCATTTTGATGAAAGCTGAAACAGTGATTGCTGTTCTACTACTGTACATTGAAAATAATGGAAGTCCGACTATTGTTAAGATTGTAACAAGAAGCGCCCAATAGTCTAATGAATATCGCTGTGAGGCCTTAAAATTATCCTCTAATTTAAGATTTTCCCCCATATCTTCTGCTATAATATTTGAATTTGCCGGCATTCTTAGCATAATAAAATATAGCAGGGTATTTACAAAAATAAATGCTAAAAGATAACAACTGGAATGGAGGAAATTTGCTGATCCAATACCAATAATGATTAATCCGGCTATAACCAGATTGATGTATTGAATAATTTTCCTGATCTCGGTTTGGTTACATGAAATAATAATCATGATTAATGTTAAAAGTGCAGTTATAAAAGCAATTAGTGTTTGTAATGATGGGGGAAACAGGGGGAATAGTTTGAGTAAAACAAATATTCCAACAAAAATAATTCCTGTTGATTGAAAATACCCATGAAATGATGATTTCATCTCATAACGATTTTCAAATAATATATTAAAAGGGAAAAAGCCAATTTTTAATAAAATACTTAAGAAAATAAATAACCCAGACCAAAATCGAGTTTTATAACCAATACCAGCTAATCCTTTCTCTTGAAATAAATAGACCAGATTGACATCTCTGGATGTGGAAAAAATTATTAATAATGCTAATAAAAATAATATATCTGCATAAATTAATGAAATTTGGATTTTCTTTAGACCATTTCTCACTGTATTATAGAAAACAAATGAACTAATAGTTATAATAGTATAAAAAATATATAAATTGAATAGGGAGCCGGAGAGTATTATTCCATAAATTGAAAATGTAAAGAGAGAAATCCCGGGGAATATTTTCAGGTTGTTTTTAAAAGGATAATAAAATAAATAAGTAATACTGCCGATGAAGGATGTTGCAAAAAGATAAAATGCCCCCAGGTTGTTAATTGTTAAACTAAAACCAAGTTGAAAATTATTTGGTGTTATCCAGGGATATTTCATTTCATAAAAAAGTCCTTTATCCTGCATTATTAACTGGTAAAAAAATATTGTAATTGATAGAATTAATGATCCTAAATGGGCGAAAAATGATATTCCGAATCCGTATTTTTTTAACCTTTCCCCGGAAAATGTTAAAATAAGAAAACTTATTAAAGGTAATAATAATATTGCAGTAATATAATATGACATCAATCCTCCCAGGCCTGGTTCGAAATTCCATTTTGAATAGTCCGATTATCCTTTAATTTGATTACAAGGCCAAATCCTATTAATAATTGACATAAATAAATAAACATAACAATTAATAAAAAAAGTCGTCCATGAAGTTGATCATTTCCACAGAAAGCAAAGGTACAAAGGGTCATGAATGTTGCAATAATTGACAATTCAACACTTACAAATAGCCTGAAACTATTTTTAACAGTTAGCACTCCATAAAGACCAATGCAAAAAAGCATGGCGGATAATATTAATACCGGTTTCATTGTTTAAGCCTCATTTTATTAATAAATATTATCCCTGTAATTGTCAGAAATGTAATAAAGGCTAATACCACGAAGAGAAGTGTATATTCGGAAATTATTATTTCTCCATAGTTTATAATTTCAAACTTTTGAATGTTTTGTTTTTTAAAGGGGCTGATTATAATAAAAGTTACTATAAGTATAAAAACTAAACTGGCTAATCCTGCGGGTATTTTTTTAATTTTACTAAATTTCAAATTGGTAGCGTCAGATATTTGGTTTGTAAGAATTAATAAAAGTAACATAATTAATATTAGTGGAAAAGCAAAAATAATTAAAATGGAAAAAGCTAAAAAATTTGATCCTAAAATAAATGGTATTACTGCTAATAAAATTAAAATAACAGAGATACTTCCAAAAACCAGTTTTGCATTGTCAAGTAAAACTGTAAAACCTGCCAAAAATAGAATAATTAATCCCAGAAATATTAATAAAATATTAATCGATATACTCCTTCGCTAAGAATATGTTAAAACAAATCCGCATATTGCTAAGAATGAAAGCGGATAAAATAAATAAAAATTAATTTTCAATAACTGAAGTTTACTAAAGTCAGGAATCATGAAATTTATTTTTTCTAAGAGTAAATATAGAAGTGTAATTTTTCCTAAAAACCATGCTAAATGAAAAATATCATGGGTAAGAAAATCAAAATTTTCCAGAGGCGATAAATATCCTCCCAGAAAGATAATTACACCTATTGAAAGTAAGAAAAACAAGATGATATATTTTATAATTCTTAAGAAAAAAATGTTTTTTTCAGCATTGTGAAAGCTTTGAATTTGTAAATAATTATATTTAAATATTTGTAAAATAAAAAGGCACGTTGATAAATAAATGAGGAAAGCTAAAAATGAAAAAGGAGATAAAAAAGCTAACCATCCAGGTAAATATCTTAGAATAGTTGCATTTTGGGCTACAATGATATCCTGTAAATTAAAGGATTTTGCAAAAATGATTGCATGTATAATTGAAAATAACAATGCCGGTAAACAGATTAATGATTTTATTATAACTCTATTAAAGAGTTGTATTTTATATTTGTTATTTTTTAAAAGATTAAATAATGTAAGCAATAGAATGTTTGATATTAGCATTGAAAATACAATAATTAAACTATGCGGATGATTAAATCCAAAAAAGTATTTTGCAAATGGTATGTACTGTAATATAAATAAATTAGATATTGTGATGATTAAGATAATGAAAGGGAATAATTGATTAAGAAATCTTTCGGCTCCCGATTTTTGTCTGGAATATTGATCAAACTTTAATGAGTGAATGAAATCTGTAAAATGAGTTGGAGTTATGTAATTTTTTGTTATTCCGGAAAAAATATACCTGTTTTCTATAATATTAAATATTAAAGAAACAGATAAAATTAATAATAGTGCAGCAAAATAGAAAAATAGTATTGCTATTCCATATTGTACTGCTATTGGCAACAATTGCAGAAATTGGATATCCTTCATTTGGTTTATTAATAAATTAATCATAGCATTAACATATTGTTAAAATTGAAATTCATACTTATCAAAATTATTAATAGATCTTCAGTTAAATTTCCGGGTAATTTATGTTTTAACATTTTTAAAATTGCAGCGTGAGGAAGATTTATAATAATTGATAGTTCTTTACTTTTTTCAAAATATTCACAGGATACAGATACTTTTCCGGAAGTTCCATCACATACATATGTACTTTTACCTTTACGATATTTTAATTTTGGTGCTTCTATATATTTTTCTTTTGTGAAAAATAGTTTTGATACAACCTGTTTGATGACTTTTAAACTCGTTTCCATTTCACAACATAAAAGCCAAAATCTGTCCCAGCAGTCAATAAATTCTCCTCTAAATTTATCACCAACATTAATACCAAAATCAATTTTTTCATAATCCGAATTTTTCATGTCTATAAAATTATTGGTAATATTTGATGCTCTCCTAATAGTACCAAATATTTTATATTTTTCTAATTCCTTTTGATTTAGGACAAAATTGTTTTCCAGCCTGTTATGCAAAATTATATTATTTTGGAGTAACGTCTTATATTTTTTTATATTAGGGATAAAATTTTTTGAAAATCTTTCAATACTTTCCATGCCACCCCAGGGAATATCTTTTAATATTCCACCTGGAATAATATATGCCGATGCAGAATCCTGATCGTTAAACATCATAAAGACTTTTCTGACTGTAAAAATATCTTCTCTTACCATGTTATACATTTTGGGCATATTTGAGTAATAAAATAGCATTGCCAGGCAGGTTAAATGGTTATCAAGTTTGTTAAACTCCTTTATAATCAACCTGATATATTTAGAATAATCTGAAATTTTCTGATCGCATAATTCTTCAATTGCTCTTACATAAGGTAGTCTGATATCAAATGGAAATAACATTTTTTCTGTAAAAAGACTGGCTGTTCCGGAAAAATTAACTTTTTTCCTGCTTCTTGGTAATAAATATGTTTCATCACAATAAAATTCTTTTATTACTTCACCGGAAGTACTGATAGAAAAGTATAATTCTTTTTTTAGAATTGGATTTTTATATATAATGTTAGTTTTCGGTCTATTCATCTTTTTAAATATTTAAAATAATTAATTATTCTCAGGATTTTTGTTAAATATTCCAAATTTCACTAATGAAACCAAACCAGGTATGCAAAGGAAAAAGAAAATCAGAATTAAGATATATGCAGGCATGAGATTTTTAGTACATATAAAAAAAACCGGTAATAGGATCCACAAAACTGCAATAATCAGGATAATTTCAGTGAGAATAAGAAAATTTATTTTCCCCGGCTTATGGGATATTGGTATTATGTGCAGATCATCAAATGATTTATTGCTTTTCTGACTTAATACTTTATTTTTAAAATGTATATATAAATGGAAGAATAATATTAATAAAAGTAAAAAACCTATAAATATAAAATATAATCCAAACATAGTTTCTTTTAATTAAATTTTATTTTTTTAATAATATTATTACCCCATATAAAGGCTATAGTAACTGCAATAATATTTCCTGATATGATTCCCAGCCACGCCCCGGTTAAACCAAATTTAAGCATATGTCCCAAAATATAGGCCAAGGGTACCTGTAAAATAATTGTTCTTAATATTGTGATAATCAGAGACTTTGCTCCCATTCCAACTCCTCTGAACATGGAAGATGTTATCATTCCAAAAGGTATTGTCGGATATAAAAATGCAGATAATCTCAGGAATGCAACCAAATCTTCCAGAATTCTGGAGGCGCCTTCAGAATATGTAAAAAGCAATGCAATCTGGTTAGCAAAAATTGCAACAAGCACAGCAACAGATAGTTCTATTAAAACTCCTAATTTTAGAGCATAAAAATAGGCAACTTTTAATTTTTTCGGTTCCCTGGCTCCATAAGCTGCAGCAGTTACAGCTGTTACTCCGGCGGCCATTCCAATTAATGGAATCGAACCTAACATAACTATTCGCCAACCACATGTAAAAACTGCTATTCCATCAGTACCACCAACTTTTATTACTACTAAATTTAGAAAAATCATAGCAATAGACATTGATAATTGAGCTGCTGCTGCCGGAATTCCTACTGAAAATATTTCTTTTAATATTTTCCAGTCAGGATGAAAATCCTTAAAGGTAATTTCCAGGTATATATCTTTTTTAATAAATAACCAATAAATGAATAACAGGCAGGTAACTGCAATTGATACCAAGGTTGCCCAGGCAGCTCCGGGCACACCTAATTTGAAACCGTAAATAAAAATTGGATCCAAAATAATATTTAATCCTGAACCAAGTATCAAGGCATACATAGCTCTTTTGGCATCACCTTCACCTCTTAAAATTGCGTTTGCGATATGGGAGAATACTAGCAGTATAGATCCACTAAACAAGATCGTAGCATATTGGGCAGCCAAATTTCCAACTTCTTCATTTCCTCCAAGAGAAGTAAATATTGGTTTCAAAAATGGAATTAAAGGAATGCTGAGAACCAGTACAAAACCCATCCCAAAGAGCAATGTATGTACTGCAGTATTATCTGCCCCTTCCTTGTTTTTCGCACCGATTCTTCTGGATATTGCAGAACCACCACCAACGCCAATTCCGGTACTTAAGGATATTAAAATCATAAAAAAGGGGAAAAATAATCCAATAGCCGCTAATTCATTTGCACCTAATCCGGCAACCCAAAACCCATCAGCTAAATTATATAAGGCCTGGAATGACATGCCAATCATCATTGGTGCTGATAATTTTCGAATTGCTTTTTTGGGATGTCCTAATAAAGTTTTAACACCGATAGTTTCCATTTTTCCCATTTATCAATTATCCTACTTTTTTCAGGGTTATCATTATCATAGTAAATATAAATAAAGATTTGCTGATTACATACAGAAACTTTAATGAAAATGACAATTTTGATTTTAATATTAAGTTAAAAATATATCGAAGTTGTTAAGATTTTTTTATAGAAAGATTTTATTAAACAGGGTATATATTATTATACTTTTGTTATAGTATTATATATTTTATCTTTCCAGATAACGGATTGTGAAAAAATCGTCAGGAATACTTTCCCGTATTTGAATTTTTTCAACAAGCATTTCTGATTTTCTGCCATTAAGTAAATTTTCAATAGTCATTGACATGACCTGGAAACGATGGTTTTCCGGATCAACTTCTTTGACTTTATGAACATACATGATTTTAAATTTTTCGTTATAATAGTCAAAATACTCTGCTTTTCGTAACACATAGTCATTTTTAGAAATGTACACTATTTTACGAGAAAATCCGGTTTCATCTATAATATCTTCATTGATGGGATCGATTTCTATTTTCCAACATTTTTCGTTATCAATTTGCACTTCTCCCTCAAGATTATATGTAAAATTTTCAATAGTCATCTGGGTCATATCGGAATAAGTAAATTCTGATCCCATGAAATTTTTTGCTTTTTGGGAAGATACAATCCTCCGGGTTTTTCTCAAGGCCGGTAAATAAATCCACATATCGTCATCTTTTTCATTATAATCAAAGGTTAAAAATCCGGTACCTTTTACATCTGCTGGCTCTAAAAATCGCATCATTTTTTTATCGATTTGTTCTTTTTCAAAATTTTTTGATATCGTGGCAATTTTTCGGATTCTGGAATTGCCTTTTTTATCAAAAATTGTCAATGTATTTATCATTTCATAGCTTTTGATTTTTATAACTTTTTGGGATTTATTTATAATTTTTTTTGCAGGATTTTCCTCCGCCGGAACTGATGTAAATAATAATAAAAAGCACAAAAGTGACAGATAATATTTATTCATTTCGGGTCTCCTTTAATAAATTTACAAACATTTATTAACATGACTTATAGCATTTATTCCAGCAATAAGTACACATTTTATTTTTAGGTAATCCTATTGCTTTGAGTATATCATCAAGTTTTTGAAATTTTAATAGAGTTAAATTCATTTTGGCCATCATTTCTCTGATTGATTAATGTGGTAATTAATTCGGTTTGATTTATCTCTGTTTTGCTCATTTTTGAAAAATGAATATTGTTTTTATACTAATTATTAATTTTTTTTAGACAAAATATAATGTTTTTAACTCAAAATCCCTTGATAAAATTTTATTTACTTTGAGGGAAATTGTAGTCTGTCAGGAAATTTTTTATAAAATCGAAATATCAGAAGATTCCATCAAAGGTAATATCTGTTTCCCGGTGAATTTATTTTTTTCCAAAAATATCATTTGTTAGAACTTTTCCAGGCAAATTCCCGGTATGCTTTGTTCTGTTGATAACAATTTTGCCATTAACAATTACATAATCAATTCCATCCGGGTAATTATGAGGAGCGACAAAAGTAGCTTTGTCAATTACTGTTTCCGGATTGAATATTGTAATATCTGCAAAATAGTTTTTTTTAATCATACCACGTTTTTCCAGGTGAAGTTTTTGTGCTGACATGGAAGTCATTTTTTTAATAGCGGTTGGCCAATCAAATATTTTTTCTTCACGACAATATTTTCCTAAAACCCTGGCAAAGGTTCCATAATATCTTGGATGAGGATTTCCTTTGTGTAAAATACCATAAGGTGCAGCTACACTTCCATCAGAACCAATAACACAAAGTGGATCAGCCAATACTTTTTTCAGATTATTTTCATCCATGGCAAAGCCAATAACTCCCACATCATTTCTCTCTTCTATAAGGATATCAAAAACAAATTGTAATTCATTTTTCCCTGATATGTTGGCAGCTTCATTGATATATTTTCCCTGGAATTTTTTATTCTGTTTTTGAGAACATGAACTGATCATTATATGATCCCAGCCACCAATCAGTGTTGCGCGGGTTATCATATATTCTGTAATTTTTTTGGTTAACTCGGGATTTTTTAATCTTTTGATAATTTCATCTGTATTTCCCTGCCTTGCCCATAGAGGAAGAAAAGAAGATAAACCGGTACCCCAGGCGTTATAGGGATAGCGGTCAAGCATAATGTCGACACCTTCATTTTTTGCATTGTGTACTAATCTGAGCATATTATCGAGTTTGTGCCAGTTTGGTTTGTTACAGGCTTTGAAATGTGAAATTTGCAGAGATACCTTGGATTTTTTTGCGATTTCTATAGCTTCCTGAATTGCCTCTTCGACCTTGGCATCTTCACTACGCATATGGGTAGAATAAACACCATTATATTTTTTCACTACTTTACAAAGTTCTATCAACTCCTCAGTTTCAGCATAACTTCCCGGAGAATATTCCAATCCTGTTGATAATCCGAGTGAGCCTTCTTTCATAGAATTGGCGAGAACAGTTTTCATTTCTTCCAATTGTTCTGAAGTTGGTTTAACATCATTTCTACCTAAAACATAAGCCCGAAGATCTCCATGTCCTGTAAATGTAGCATAATTAACTGCAATTCCTCCTTTTCGAAGTGCATTTAAAAAACCTTTGATATCATTCCATTTTAATTCCAGACCATATTTTTCGTAGATGGAATCATAGAATTCCTGTTGATCTTCTTTTTTTATTGGGAATGGAGAATAGCCACAGTTACCGGCAACTTCGGTAGTAATGCCCTGTCGGATTTTACTTTCGCCCTTTCTGTTTGCCATTAATTCCATATCTGTATGAGTATGAATATCAATAAAACCCGGAGAAATATACAGACCTTTTGCGTCAATAATCTGCTTTGCCTTTCCAGTAGATAAATCTCTGATGGCTATGATTTTTTCTCCAATAATTCCAATATCAACGATTTTACCAGGGTTTCCAAGTCCATCAAAAACTTTTCCGTTTTTAATTATAATATCAAATTCTGTATTTTTATAACAATTTGTATATAATCCAATACTGGCCATAGAACTAGCTTTAATAAATTTACGTCTTGATATTGATTTCATACTAATATCCTTATTTTAAAATATCTTTTAATAATCAAAAATTACATATTTTTATCCAATATTGCAGCAATTTTCGGAAGAGTATTTTCAATATGCTGAAAATCTAATTTTAGACCTATAGGGCTCATTTTTTTTAATGAATTCAATAACATTGGTTTAACCTGCAGAAAAGGGGCTGATACCCTTGCCAGGGCTGTTGCTCCATTTCAATTCATCTACCAAGGAGTTGCCGGAAAAATCGTATACAATCCAGAAAAATCCTGCAAATCCGAATGTCTCATAAACCAATCCTGAATGCAGAACAACCATCGGGAAAACCATAAAAGTTCTGAGATTGTCCAAAAAATATAGTCGATTATTCGGTTCTATTTGAGACATATTACACCTTAATTTTGGGAAAGACGACGAATATTCAACCATGTTAAACCTGCAATCAGCAGAGTTATAACAAATAAACTAGCTGAGGCTCCCAACAGGTTAAAATTGGTCAAATAAGAACCCAGAGCAGACATATTTTCCCCTAATATACCACGTTTATACTGAACCCATAGGAAAAAAGGTAGAAAAACTGTTGGGATTGCAGAAAAGATCAGCCAGAAAGCCAAAACGAACTTATTTCCGAAGCGGTAAAAAAGAGTTCCTAAAAAGATTCCCACCAATGAAAAACATAGACTCAGTAAAAAAAAATAGATAAACATTACAAACAAATTATCTGTTTGATAGGGTGACCAAAAATGAAACGGATCAGTAATGTTTTGAAAATTAAAAACCACATTCAGTCGATCAACAATGATACGTTCCAACAATATCAACAAGCCAAAAATAAAACCAAAGCTAAAGGCTGTAGCCATTTTCCCTAAAAAAACTTCCCACCGTGTCATACTGAGAGTGAGCATAAAATTGAAATCATCTTTGAATTGAATAAATATTGCAAAAAGGAAAATTGTAGCACCCCAAATGCGATATATTAAACCACCACCACTTTCACTGAATATTCTGGTCATGATCAAAGCAACATAGATGATGGCAATTATCAAAGTATATATGGAAAGATACCAAATAGATTTGATGATTTGTTCACGCATATTATATTTAAAATTTACAAATATTTTATTCATTATAGTAACTCCTCATTATTCTGTTCACCAACAAGATGAATAAATAATTTTTGAATAGTTAATTTTGAAAAAGTCAACTCTGGCACTTGCTTTATTGATGACATATCACCTTCAACAACTACAGTTTTCATCCCATGAAAATTTTGTGTGCTGAGGACTTTGTAATTCTGTGAAAATTCATCAACTTTTTCGGCTTTACCGGAAACATAAAAATTGTTTTCCAGCAATGATTCCACTGATTTCTGTCTAATAATTTGACCTTCTTTAATGATAATTGCTTCATCAAAAAGATCTGCTGATTCTTCAATAAAATGTGTCGAGATTATAAAAATCCGTGGATTCATTCCAAAATCTTCGATCAATATTCTATAGAATTGGTCTCGGGCAACTGCGTCTAGTCCAAGTACAGGTTCATCAAAAATAGTAATTGGTGCATAAGAAGCCATACCAATTACTATTTTCATTATTGATTGATAACCTCGAGATAATTGACTGAATTTCTGGTTAACATTGATTTTGAATAACTTCACCAATTTTTCTTCCATTGCCTTATTGTAATTTGGATAAGAGTTTTGGGATAATTTCAGAATGTTCTTTACTTTGTAGTCTTTTGGAAAATAGTTTTCCTCCGGCATATAGCAAAGATTTTCCATAATTGCTTTTGGTTGCTGAGTAATGTCGATATTTTTACATTTTACATTACCGGAATCGGCAAAAATTCTTGTGGAGATAATATTCAGTAAAGTTGTTTTTCCGGCGCCATTTCGTCCGAAAAGTCCATAGATCTTGTTTCCTGAAAAATTAAGATTCACATCCTTCAATGCTTCAATCGTCCCGTAGGACTTACTAATATTTTTTATTTCCAATAACATCATTTTTTTTCTTCCTTTTTAATCATGTCAATTAATTCATTTTTGGATATGTCAAGAGTTGAGGCTTCTGCAACAAGAGGGACAATAAATTTGTCATAAAAGGCTGTTTTTCGCTTGGTCTGGATTTTTTTAACAGCCCCGGAGGAAACAAACATTCCAATTCCCCGTTTCTTATATAAAATGCCCTCATCTACAAGTATGTTAATACCCTTTGCGGCAGTTGCAGGATTGATAACATAGGCTACTGCGAGTTGATTTGTTGATGGTACCTGCGATTCTTCGGCGATGATATTCTGCAGTATATCATCTTCAATGCTTTCAGCAATCTGCAAGTATATTGATTTATTTCCATCTAATTCAGGTTTCATTTTATTCCTTATTTACATTTTCGAATTTCAATTTCCAGAACCAAGTTACTTAATTGGTTAACTACTTACGTAACTAACCTAATATATATTTTCCCATTTGTCAAGGTTTTTTTAAATTTTTTTTGGTGAGAATTAAAATTCCCTATTTGACAAAAGGAATATTAACATTTTTTGGAATAATAATAGGGAGGTTAGAAATCCAAAAGATAATGTTGATGCTAACTAAAAACAGGTGTTAATTTTAATTGCCGGTAACACTACACCCGCACTCTATTTTAAACTTTATCACTTAATTTTTGGAACAGATATGTAATTCTTTTCTTATAATTATTTAATATTATTTCCATAACTGAAAACCTTGATTTAATGCAAGTTACTGAAGAGGAATAATTGTTCTTTTAAAAGCTTGAATAAAATGGTTTTTAGGATAATTAATATTTAAATCAATACCATCAAGTTGTAAATAATCTTCCATTAGTTTTTTTTTGATAATCCTAAATTAAGAGCAGTACTAAATCCTAAATATTGTAAGATAGCGAAGCTTTTAAAATGTTCATTTAATTCAGGAATTATATCATTTTTCATACTAATAGTTGACCTTGAAACCGGAACCAGATTCCATAACTTATTATGTATGCCAAAACTTCAGGGAATAAAATGATTGATAGAAAAATCATTTAACCTAAAAATCCCAAGTGCTAGATTTATTGCAAAATTGAACTCAATCAAATATGCAAGTTAGATTTTTCTAAAAGTAAGTCACATTTTAAAATTACTTAAATCTAATATTTCTGTTTTTTGTATTATACCTCATTTTTTCACAAAAATGATTGCAAGACTAAAATTTCTGAGAAAGTGCTCTTGAGATGTTTTTTAAATTTTATTTTGATTTCGATAATGATTATTTATGAACGAGATCCGGATTAGAAAAAAAAATAGTAGATTTTTTATTTGTATGAATCACCTTTTTTTTTGTCGTCAATTTGAGGATACAGTTTTTTCATGCATTCCGGACAGATACCATGAGAAAATAAAGCATCGGAATGTTCACTAATATATTTTTCAACTTGTTCCCATATCCCGGAATCTGTTCGAATTTTTTTACATGAGGCACATATTGGTATGATTCCTTTTAAAGTTTTGATTTGATCAAAAGCATCGTGAAGTTTATTAAATAACACGTCCTGTTTGTTAAAATCCTTTATAGTTTTCTTATATGTCAGACCTATACCCAGTATTCCTATTAGCCAGATACCAAAGAAAGTAAGAAAAGATTTTAAATTGGTTTTGTCTTTTATTTTTAGAATTGTTTCTGCAGGAATAGAAACACTTATACCACCTCGTAAATCTCCTACTTTGTATCCCTGGACTGAATGACATTTTAAGCACGATTGTTTTACAAAAAGGGGAGCTATGTATCTAAATTCTTTTTTCCCATTTTTTGGAATATGCCATTCATAAAAAGTATCTTTTTCTTGAGTAAACGTTTGCAATGCTTTCTCTTCCCAAAGAGCAGGCTGGTTGGCAGGACGGATTGGTTTAAGACTTGTTATATGAAATTGTATGTTTCCGTTTTTATATACAATTTCACTAAGTTGACGTGTCATAAATGCCGGGTTGATCAATGTTAATTTTTGATCCTTTTGAGTAGTTATATCTCTATTTGGAATTTTGAGATAAGGATTAGGTTGCATCTTTTCAGTAATGGGAGCATATAAACCACCGTGAAAAGCATTCCAGGCTCTTATGTCCTGTACAATATTAAAAACTGTTTTTGCCTTTGCCAGAGTTACCTGGTTGGTATTGTCATTTAACCTTTTACTTGTACTAAAACTTAATAAAAGTAAAAAAAATGTCCAAAAAATTCCGATTAGAATAAACCTAAACATTATCAATGTTTGTGAAATTTTTTTTGGTATTTGGGTATCTGTTGTCATTGTTTTGAAATTTTTGGAATTAGGATCTTTAATACTGATTTACAATACACAATGATAAGTACCTAATTTTTAAAATATAAATTTCCCAGATGTTTCAAGAAATATTTCATTCTAAATTTAAGATAAATAATTAAGGTGTAAAGCACAACTTTTGCATATAATAAAAAAATTATAATCTTATTCCTGATAGATAATTTCCAGATATTTGTAATGTTTTTGCCACAATAAGACTATTAGGTTTCCCAACATCAAGCCAATTGCTTTTTGAGTGGTCATAACCGGATATCTTATATTTACTGCAAATATCAAGATATAGATCAATAATGGAAAAGACTTCCTGTGTTGGCATCAGGCTAAAGATCCTGGGGTCAATAACTTGAATTCCACTAAATGCAAGGGGAGTAAGTTTTGTTTTTATTTTGATTATTTTTTCTTCGCCGGTAGTTAAATTTTTCCATCCACACAATTCTGCATTTTTGTCAAAAAGCAAGTAACGGCTGGTATGGCGATTTCTGACAGCCAGGGTGACAAAAGATTTAGATTTGAGATGTGTTTTATAAAATTTTGTTAAATCGATATCGGAAATAATATCTACATTATGAACGAGAAAAGGTTTTCCGTTTTGGAAAAATGACGAAGTGTTTTTTAAACCGCCACCAGTATTCAGGAGTAAATTCCGTTCATCAGATATCTTGATATTCACCCCAAAGTCATGATTTTCTATGAAATTAATAATTTGTTCTGCAAAATGGTGGATATTTATTATAATATCTTTGAAGCCATGAGATTTTAGACGAAGAATAACAATTTCCAGTAAAGTTTTTCCATTGATCTCAACCAGGGCTTTGGGTTTTGAATTAGTAAGTGGTTTTAGTCGGCTGCCAAGTCCGGCAGCAAAAATCATAGCTTTCATCAAGTGCTTCCGGCTTCTGATTGTTAGTTGCGAAACTGCAATTTATTAAGTGTTTCGGCTTCTGGTTATTGGTTGCGAAACTGCAACTCATTGTTCTGAAATTTATACTTCTTTATCTTGTTCAATATGAATTAACTTTATATCTACTTTGAATTTTTTCTTTAAATGATTTGCAAGTTGCTCAGCACAATATACAGAGCGATGTTTTCCACCTGTACATCCGAAATTCACCATGAGATTAGTGAATCTTCGTTCCTGATAATTAGTTACAGATTGATCGATAATTGAATAAATGTTTTGTAAAAACAAAGAAATTTCGGGTTTTGTTTCCAGGAATTCAATAATCGGTTTATCCATACCGGTGAAATTTTTCAGGGCTTCATATCTCCCCGGATTTGGTAAAGCCCTGCAATCAAAAATAAAACCTCCGCCATTTCCTGTGCGATCAACAGGGTGAGTTTTCTTAAAGGAAAAACTGTTGATTGTTACTTTTAAAGGCGAGGTAGAAATATTAATTTTTTTTAGTTTTTCCGAGACTAATAATTTTTCGAGAGCAGAAGTCAGGGCTGGAATTTTAACCGGTATTTTTGAGTTTGCAAGCAGATAGGACAGGTTTTTTAATGCATAGGGAATGCTTTGCAGAAAATGGGCTTTTTGTTCGTAAAATCCACGGAATCCATAACATCCCATAGCCTGCATAATTCGGATTAAAATATACCCGTCCATATATTTTCTGAACTGAATTTCATCAACAGGAATGAGTTTTTTTAATTCATCAAGATATTCATCAAGAAGGATTTCTCTGATTTCATTGGGCAGGTTAGCTTTTCCATCATAAAGTAATGAGGCTACATCATATTGCAACGCACCTTGTCTGCCACCCTGATAATCGATGAAGAAAGGTTTGTCATGGAAAAACATTATATTTCTGGATTGAAAATCCCGGTATAAAAAATAATTACGGTCGCACTTTAATAGAAATTCTATTAAGGTATCAAAATCATTTTCTATTTCCTGTTCATCAAATTGAATTTCTGCTAATTTTAAAAAATAATATTTAAAATAGTTAAGATCCCAACTCATAGATTGTCTATCAAATGACTTTCTTGGATAGCATAGAGAGTAATCAATACTTTTTCCACCTGTGACCTGGAAATGAGGAAGTTGTCGGATAACTTTTTTATATAGTTCCAATAATTCTACTGGAAAATTTTCATCCTGTCTTAATTTTTCCAGGATTGAATAGAGGGTAGAATCTCCAAGATCTTGTAGCAAATAAATATTATCTTCCGGAGCATAATCGTAGATTTCCGGAACTTTGAGATTAAAATTCAGGAAATTGTTAGTAAGTTTGACAAAGGCATTGTTTTCTCTTTTATCTGGATTGTAGGCACATAAAGCCCTTGAATTTTTACCACAAATCCGAAAATAGATTCGGCTGGAGGCAGAAGATGGGAGTTGCCTGATGTCTTTTGCTTCTTCACCTGACCATTTTTTAAAAATTTGTTTAATTTTATGTTCTAAAATAGTATTCATAATGGTGAAATATTAAACCAGTCTGGTTAATTTTACAAGAGAAAAATGAATATTTGATTAGGGTAATCCATTGGATATCTCATAGACCGATGCTTTTTGTTTAATCAGAACAAGAAAAATTATATTTTTCTCTGGAATAAATTTTTGACTTGCTTAATACTGACAATTCCGCAAAAAATAAATTTGCTGTCCTTCTGAATGAGGTACTAATGTTTATAATCAGGTTTTGGGATGAAAGAATCTCCTACAATTATTGACGAGATTCCTCGTTGCTACACTGCCTCAGACTATGTCCGGCTTTTGACGGAAAGACAGTTTCGAACCTTTTTACG
>JAOZSR010000067.1 GCA_029939575.1 Fidelibacterota bacterium | reverse complement strand
TTTACGACTCCATCAAAATAAATTTCAATTATTGTGATTAGTAAAAGTAATGTACATGACAATTTTAATGGTCATCGTTTTCGGATATTTCTTTTAATACAGGCTATAAAGTCAGGATATATGAGATTAAGAATTTGTATTTAATACTGCCAAAATATTCCTTCTGAATTTATCAAATTTCAGACGTTTTATAACACTTTTTTGAAATATTGATTGAAATTCTGATTCAGTAAGTTCTGCCCATTCCTTAAAAGACCTTTCCATTAGTTGTAGACGGGAATAATAAACAGTGTTAGATGTAGTTTTTGCCCATTTTTTATTCCAGTTGCATATTTCCTGACATAGATCACAGCCATAGAGCCAATCACCCAACCAGGCTCTTTCCCGATCGGTTAAGTCATTTTTTTTCTCAATGGAAAAATATGAAATGCATCGTTTTGTATTTAATATGCCCGGTGAACTTAAAGCGTTGGTCGGGCAGGCTCTTATACATTTTTCACAAGTGCCACATTGATTTTGGACTGGTTGACTAAGTTTCAAATCAATATTAAGCAGCATGACTCCTAAAAAACAAAATGAGCCGGTGTTGTTAACAATAATAGTTGTGTTTTTACCTTGCCAGCCCAAACCAGCCTGAACAGCAAAACCCTTTTCCAGAACAGGTCCCGTATCAACATAAATTTTGCCGATTACATCGCGATTTTCGCCTTGAATGTCATGTAAAAAGGATTGTAGTTTTTCCTCAATAATATTATGATAATCATCACCCCATGCATAGCGTGCTATTTTAGCAGTATTGACTTTTCTTGAATAATTGTAAAAATAATTATCAGCTACTACAAGGACTGATTTTGCCCATGGGAATTTTATTCTTAAGTCACATCGGATTTGTGGTTGTCTTTCCAGCCAAAGCATATGACTGTTATATTTTTTATTTAACCAGGTCGAAAAATTAGTTAGATATTTTTCTGGTAAAAACGGGAGTGTAACACCAATTTTTGCAAACGATTGTGTCTTTGCAAGAGAGAAAATTTTGTCTGTTGATAACTTGTTAATAACTTGCTCCTTTTACATTTTTCTTTATTATTCCTCTTTTTATATTATTTATTTTAAGGCCATCAAGATAATTTTTTTCTTAACGGATCTCTCGTCAATAAATGTTTAATAGGTCTGCTTGAGAAGAATCAAAAAAAAGATTTAAGTATTTTTTAAAACAGGTAAAATAAATTAAGAAAGACTTTGAAATATTATTTGTTTACAAGTATTATTTAAAGTGTTTATTGGAAATGTATATTTTCGATTGTAAATAAACTGTATAAAAAGTAATTTTAACGGTAGAATTTTAACAAAAAGGATGTGAAATGGAAAAAGAAAAAGTGCTATTTATTTGCACCGGCAATTCTGTTAGAAGTCAGATGGCAGAAGCAATCTTGCGTGATCTTGGTGACAAGTATTATGAAATTTATAGTGCGGGAATTAAGCCTGCCGGTGTTCATAGATTAACAACACAGGTCATGATTGAGGAGGGGATTTCCCTGGACGATCATTTTTCTAAACATGTAAATGATTATAAAGACAAAAAGTTTGATTATATCATCCCACTATGTGAAGTTGCTGTCTTGAGTTTACCAAAATTCGCCGGAAATCCAAAGCAACTTAACTGGCTAATTGACGATCCAATCCGGGTGTTTGGACCCGATGAAGTTCGGATTAAGGCTTTTCGCTTTACCCGCAATCTTTTAAAAGATAAAATCACGAATTTTGTAAAAGAACAACATCCTGATAATTAATTTAGTATATTTTTAAAATGTTATACCTGTTTATTTTGCAATCTCCATCATTTCTATTAACTATTTAAAATAATCAAAATAATAAACAAATCAAAATATAAGTTGAAACTTGATAGTGTCATAAATTTATTACACAGAGAAATGCCATTGTCATTATTAAACAACAAATAATTTTGAATTTGTAATTATTAAAAGGATAAAATTTTAGGTGTGGATTCGAAGAAATATGTTTTAAAATAATCCTTAATTAGTAAAGTGATAATAGTCACAAATATGGTTTTTGTGAAAATCTTTGTCTGAAACCCATATTATTTAAATTTTTTACATTAAATATTAAAAAATATAAAATTAACCCGAATTTTCTAGCAAAATGAAAACGCAATATCCTAAATTTCAAAGAGTTAGGCTGGATAATTAAAAATCATTGGTAAAATTATTAATTTTTGACAATAATGGCTAACCTCTTTTATTGTTAATATGTTACACGTCTTAATTCGAGAGTGGATGCTATTGTGGTAATATTTTATGCAATATGTAGATGAGGTTTTAATATGATGTATAAATACAATTGAATAATTTTTTTATTGCCTTTTTTTCAATATTAAGTTTATATTTTGTTTGATAGTTGAATTCGGACTAATTTGTTATTAATGAAATAATTGGGAGTAAATAAGTTTTTTCGTTTTATTTTAAAAAAAATCCTGTTTTATCGACGTGGCATATTGATTGCCTTTTATTAATCAGTTTTTTATAAGATGAATCGAGTACAAAAAAATATCAAAAAACAGGAATAATGCTTCTATGATAAAATTTTCAAGAATATTAATAATATTTTTTATTTTCTTACTTACCTCCTTTGGTTTTGGTGATGAAATATGGACGGAAGATTTTTCTTCATATACAGATGGAACCGGTCTGGATGGGACCGGAAATCTTGGTGACTATCCATCCGGAGTTTCAAAATGGTCGATAGATATTTCAAATTGTGGTTTACTTAATGATGCTGACTGGTGCAAGATTGTAAGTGGTGTTTTTGAAATGCGTGATGTCCGCGGAACTCAGCAATCCAATGGAACAGGTGAGGGTGCGATCTGGACATCGGAACAGATTACTATTAGTGGATATAATAATGTCGCTATTAGCATAGATATTACTGAAAGTGGTGGATGGGAAGACCCTGATTTTATTAAAGCCTGGTACCAGGTGGATAGCGAAGATACTACTCGTTTTGGGTTTCATTTTGATGATTTTACTTCAGATATTTTTACGGCAAGTGGACTCAGTGGCAGTAACCTGACAATTTTTATAGAAGTTGATACAAAAGGTAAAAATGAAATCGGAAAATTTGATAATATTTCAGTAACCGGAGATCCGGTTGGTGGAGTATCATCTCCAACAGGTTTTACAGCAACTACAATAAGTAAATCTCAAATAGATTTATCCTGGACACAAAATAGTAATACTGATAATGTTATGGTTGCATATAATACAACCAATACATTTGGAACTCCCTCGGGATCATATTCTGTAAATGATGTAATTTCAGGAGGAGGAACAGTAATATTTAATGCTAATGGAGAGGCATATAATCATACTTCACTTAATGCAAATACTACTTTTTATTATCGTGCCTGGTCTGTAGATGGAGTTGCTTATTCACCTCCGACAGATGCAGAAGCAAGTACAATGAAAAATGAGCCGGAAAATCACGTTTCTTCTTTTGATACCGGAACTATGACAACAACAAGTATAAATTTAACCTGGACAGATGCAACCGGTACATATTTACCTGAAAAATATCTTGTAGTTGCAAAAAAGGAAACCGGTTCATTTCCTTCAATTGCGGATGGTACTCCTGTTGCTGATGATTCAGATTGGTCAGATAATAATGCAGCTTTGAATGTTGACCATAGTGGTGGAGCAAATCAGTGTACTTTTTCAAATCTTAGCATAAATGTTGAATACACTTTTGCCATTTATCCTTATGTAAATTCAGATTCTGATATAGATTATAAAACTGATGGAATTATTCCGGAGGTTTTAGGTGAAATTAGAGTTGGGGAAACTTTTTGGTCGGAAGATTTTTCCTCATATACAGATGGAACCGGTCTGGATGGGACCGGAATCCTGGGTGATTATCCATCTGGAGTTTCAAAGTGGTCGATAGATATTTCAAATTGTGATTTGCAGGACAACAAGGATTGGTGTAAAGTTGTAAGTGGTGTTTTTGAAATGCGAGATGTCCACGGAACACAGCAATCCAATGGAACCGGCTCTGGAGCTATTTGGACCTCGGAAGAAATTTATATTGCTGGCTATAACAATGTTAGTATAAGTATGGATGTTTCTGAATCGGGAAACTGGGAAGATGGGGATTTTATTAAAGCTTCATATAAAATAGACTCCGGAGATATCAATCAATTTGGATTTCTTTATGATGATTATACTTCTGATTCTTTTTCAATCCTGGGGTTAAGTGGAAGCAATCTGACTATTTATGTAGAAGTTGATAATTTAGGTGGGCAGGAAATTGGTGCTTTTGATAATGTTATTGTTGCCGGAGACCCGATTGGCGGTGTATCAGCGCCAACTGATTTTGATACGACTTCGGTCTCCGCTTCACAGATTGATTTGTCCTGGACAAAAAATAGCAGTAACAATGATGTGGTTGTGGCCTGGAACACTACAGATTCCTTTGGTGATCCTCAAAATGGAACTGCTTATACTTCAGGGAACAGTATCGGAGATGCAACAGTTTTGTACAATGGTTCCGGAACGAGCACAAGCCACTTATCACTTGATGGCAACACCACTTATTATTATCGGGCCTGGTCAGTAAATAGTTCTGTAGAATATTCGCCAGCCGCTATTGCCGATGCTACAACACTTAAGGGTGATCCCTCGGAACATGTTACTGGTTTTGACTCAGGTACGCTAAAAATTTCAAGTATTGAATTAATCTGGACAGGTTCGGTAGGTTCAACTCTTCCTGATAACTATCTTGTTTTGGCAAAGAAAGGGAGCGGCTCCTACGCCTCTGTAAATGATGGTGTTCCGATTGCTGATGATTCTGACTGGTCAGATGATAATGGAGCAATCAATGTTGAACATGTAGCAGGCTCCAACTCATGCGTTTTTTCTAATCTTGATACAGATACAGAATATTCTTTTATTATTTATCCCTATGTTTACTCAGGCTCTAAAATTAATTTTAAAACCGATGGAACTATACCAACATTGACTAAAACTATTAGCATCGGTGATACTTTTTGGCTTGAAGATTTTTCTACTTGTACAGAAGGAACCGGTGTAGATGCTTTCGGGAGTTTAGGTGATTACCCTGTAGGTGTTTCCTGGACAGTCGATATTTCTAACTGTAATTTAATTGATACTGATGACTATGGAAAAGTTGTAAATGGTGCTTTTGAATTTAAAGATGTTGTGGGAACCCAACAGCCCAACGGTACCGGAGTCGGAGCAATCTGGACATCAGAGACAATAAATATTGCAGGCTACACTAATGTTAGTATTAGCATGGATGTTTCTGAAACTGGAAACTGGGAAGATTTGGATTTTATTAAAGCATCCTATAAAATTGATTCCGGTGATCTTACTCCATTTGGGTTTTTGTATGATGACTATACATCCGATGTATTTTCTGTTCTGGATTTAAGCGGTAATAATTTAACTATTTATGTAGAAGTAGATAATTTAGGCGGCGCAGAGATTGGGAGATTTGATAATATTAATGTAGCCGGAGATCCTAAAACCGGTGTGGCTGATCCTACTGATTTTGTAGCAACTTCAATTAGTGATTCTCAAATAGATCTCGCGTGGGCTTTAAATACAAATAGCAACAATGTGATGGTTGCCTGGAACTTATCAGATACTTTTGGTGAACCATCGGGAACTTATATTGTGGGAGCCTCTATCTCCGGAGGTGGTACTGTTTTATATAATGGTTCGGGAACTTCCGAAAGCCATACTTCTCTTGATCGGGGAACCACATATTATTATAAAGCCTGGTCGGTTGACGGGACAAATACCTATTCGTATGGCGTGACATCAGATGCTAGTACAATTAAACAGGAACCAACAAACCATGTTACTAATATTTCAAGTGGCTCAATAACATGTGCAAGTATCGAGTTGACATGGACTGGATCAACCGGTGATATAATTCCTGATTATTATTTAGTAATGGCAAAAACTGGTTCGGGAACCTACTCATCAGTTGCTGATGGAACCCCGGTAGCAGGCGATTTTGACTGGTCAGATAATAATGCGGCTCTAAATATTGAACATTCTACCGGTGTCAATTCATGTACTTTTGATAATCTCAGCCATGAAACTGATTATGATTTTATAATTTATCCTTATTCCAATGTTGGATCTGAAATAAATTATAAAGATAGTCCAACACCGATAACAACTATGATTAGTTCGGGACAGATTCCACCTTTAATGATATCGGAAATTGCAGATCCTGATGATGATTCAAATGGTAGATTTGTTGAAATATTTAATAATAGCGGCCAAGATATTTCCTTTACAAATCAAACCTGGTATCTTTCTCGCTGTGTACAAAACGGAAATTGGAAAAATGTTCAGTTATCCGGATCAATTGCCCCTGGTGAAACTTATTTAATTGCCTATGATCAGTCCGGCTTTACTAACGCCTTTGGATTTGAAGCGGATTTATATGATGGTTCAGTTCCTCGGGGTGATGGTGATGATAGTTATATACTGTATTTTGGCGGAGATAATACTACCGGAGTTTTAGTTGATATTTATGGGGAAATTGGTGTTGATGGCACAGGTACAGCCTGGGATTATTCCGGAGGTCATGCTGAAAGAAACAATAGCGCATCTCAACCTAATTCTACCTGGACAGCTTCAGAATGGACAATTACTGCACCGGCAAATATTTCGGATATGGGCCCTAATGATTCATCTCTTCCTGTTACATTATCTTCCTTTGATGCGCAATATAACCGAGGTCAGGTTGTTCTTACCTGGTCAACTGAGAGTGAAGTAAGTAATCTGGGTTTTAATATTTACAGAAGCCAATACAGGTATAAGGATTTTGAGAAAATTAATAGTGAATTAATTCCCGGAGCCCGAAATAGTTCAGAAAAACATGATTACCAATATATTGACACGAAAATTTTAAAGGGTGTAAAATATTTTTATCAGCTCGAAGATGTGTCTACACTGGGGGAAGTTGAAAAGCATAGTATTATTTCAATAATTGCACAGGTAGCGGAAAACCCAATTACAATTGCCTCAGAATATATTTTATATCCGGCTTATCCCAATCCTTTTAATCCTACAACAAATTTTAAGCTTAATATCTATGAGGATGCCCAGGTAAATCTCAGGATATATAATGTTACTGGAAAATTGGTTAATATACTGGTAAATTCACACCTTAACCGAGGAGTTTATACCTATACCTGGAATGGGACTGATTCTCATGGTGTACAGATAGCAAGCGGAGTTTATTTTGTACATATGATTATTGGAAATAGTACATCAAAATTGCAAAAGGTTTTACTCGTCAGGTAACTTCTCATTTTCTATAAATTTCACTCATAGTTATTCAAATGTATTTTTCTGATATAACAGATAATAGTGAAAGATTTAATAATTTGCATCGATCAGTTAAAATTATGAACAGAAAAATTAATACAGGAATATGCGGAATAAAATTATCCAAAGTTTCTGCTTTTTAATTGCCTTTAATCCTAAAATAAATTAAGTTTTTGTGCTTTTTTTGATAATTATAACATTTAATCTAAAATGAAGGGAAATTTATCCTGACATTAAGGAGGAAAAATGATCACACTTCAACGTCGTATTGGGGTTATCGCAATCATTGTGGAAAATCCCGGGCTAAGCCACCAGCAATTAAATACAATTCTTCACAAACATTCAAACATCATTATTGGAAGATTAGGTCTCCCTTATCCCAAGGAAAATCTGTCTATTATTTCTTTAATAATTGATGGCACTACGGATGAGGTCGGTGCGTTAACCGGAAAACTTGGACAAATAGATTCAATTTCTGTAAAAACAGCATTTGCAAAATAGTCTGATTATCTGATTTTAAGTGATAATGCAGATCTAAAAATTTGAAATGTTTGCCAGGTATAACCTTTTCTCATGCATAGCATTTTATAAAACATAAATAAGGAAATATTTTAAAATGAAAAATACTAATAAAATTATCATAGTTCTCTTTTTATTGATAACAATAACCTTCGCTCAAACCGGAAACCTCTCTGGCTATATTTTTAATAAAGAAACCGGCAAATCACTTCCAGGAGCAAATATAAAAGTGAAAAACCTTGAAATCTATACTGTATCTGATGAAAACGGGCAGTTTTTTTTGGAAAATATTCCGGCTGACAACCAACAAATTCAGATTACATATATCGGATATAGAGATTTGTTTATGAATGTCAATGTTGAAAAAGGCAAAACTACCAATATTGAAGTTTTGATGATTCCCTTGATAATTCCTCTGGATGAAGTAGAAGTATTTGTAACAAAATCGGGTAAAAAAATGCGGGACGAGGCACTACCGGTCAGCCTTGTCAGGGAGCAGGAAATTAACCAAAACATATCAAATGATATTTCCGAAGCCCTGAAAACAGAACCAGGAATTTCAATATCGAGAGATGGTGCCTGGGGAAAATATGTTACAATCAGGGGGTTGACCAGGAATAACATTGTGATCCTTATTGATGGAAACCGTGTTTCTACAGCAACTAACCTATCTGCCGGACTTTCTCTGGTTGATATTAATGATATTACACGAATAGAAACTGTAAAAGGTGGTGCTTCTTCTCTTTATGGAACCGGTGCAACTGGTGGTGTTATTAATATTGTAACTAAAGATGGCTATTATTATGATAAGTTTTATGTAAAGGCAAAACTATCCAATGGATTTCGTTCTGTTAATCAGGAAAATTCCGGTCACTTAAGTTTATTTACCGGATCTGAAAAATGGTACTTCAAGGTTTCTGGAATGTTGAGAAAGGCTGGTGATATAAAAACTCCTTCAGGAATTTTGGAAAACAGCCAGTTTCAGGATAATAATTTTTCATTAAGGCTTGGAATCAAACCATTTCAAAATCATGAGATTAAACTCAATTATCAACGATATTATGCAGAAGATGTTGGCTTGCCTGGTGGAGAACCACTGTTTCCGGCTATTGCAGATGTCAGATATCCTGAAGAAAAAAGAGATATGTTCAGCATTAAATACAGTGTGAAAAATTTATTTCCCGTTTTACCAAAAATTTCATTGAAATTTTTCAAACAGGATATTTTAAGAGATGTGGAGAATATTCCCCATATTGTAAAAACCATTCCAGGTTCGCCTGCAAAAGAAATGCACATCCAGAAAGTAACTCCCGGGGCAATGCATAAAACTCTGGGTTTTCAATTTCAATCTGATCTGATTTTGAATCCTAAAAACCACCTGGTTTTGGGAATTGACGGCTGGCAAAAAGAAATGGATAGTAAGCGACAGAAACACATTATGATTAATGTTTTAAATGGGGATGGAGCAGTAGTAAATACTATTAACCAGATTGTGGGAGAACGCCCTGTGCCACTTGCAACATACAGAACTGCGGGTGTCTTTTTTAATAACGATTATAATCTATTTGAGAATAATTTTATTGTTACTTTTGGTGGTCGCTATGATTTTATTAATACTGAAAATGATAAAGCATATAATCCGGAATATATAATAATTGATGGAAATCGAAATGATACTCCTCCAGGTCAGAAAACACTCTGGGAAGCAAAAAATGATCTGGATTATTCATGGAGTGCCAACCTGGGATTATTATACAGACCAACAAATTTGCTGGATTTGACTTTGACTTTGGGAAAATCTTTTCGTTCTCCGACTTTGGAAGAACGCTACAAATATATTGACCTTGGAAGCCTGGTAGAAATTGGAGATCCGGAATTAGATTCTGAAGAAGGTTTATTTGGCGATATAGGAATGAAATTTAAGTATAACAATTTTTCTCTGGCAGCCAATAGTTTTATCAATAAACTGACCAACCTGGTAAGTGAAGAATCGACGACTTTTGATGGTAGAAATGCTTTAAAACAAACTAATATCGGGAAGGCGCAACTTTATGGATTTGATCTCAAAGCATCCTGTAAGTTACCTTTTGATATTGACTTGCTTGGTAACCTTGCTTATGTGTTTGCGGAGGATACATATAATAACCAGGCACTTGCTTTTGTACCACCCTTAAATGGCAATGTTACTGTAAAATACCTGGGTTTTGATTTGCTAAACCTTTCCCTGGCAGCAAACTTTTTTGCTGATCAGGATCGTGTAGCAGAATGGGAAATGGAAACTCCGGGCTATACCTATTTTGATGTGTTTGCCTATACCAAATTATTAGTTTTTTTTAAGACACAAACAGAGTTGTATTTTGGTATTGAAAATGTTACTGACAAAGAATTTCAAAATCATCTTTCTACCAATCGGGGTCTGATTAAAACTGAGCCGGGACGAAATTTTACTGTTCGGTGGTTGCTGAATATATAGTATTGATTACAACCCTATGAATATTATTTTCTTAACTAAGAAAATAATTACTGCTAAATCTGTAGTTCCGGTTATATTATTGGATTTCAGATCAAATTAAAATATGTCTTTTAATTTTAAAAAAATATTCTCAGTTTACTTATGGGATTGAGGAATTTTATTTCAATGTTTACTAATTGAAGTGTTAATTTTTTTCTAATAGTTTTATTATATTTAAAAAATTAAGAAGAAAATAATATGCGTAGTTTTCATATTTTATTATTTAATAAAGATATTGAAACCGGCAATGAATTAAAAAAAGAATTGGTTGACCTTGGATATAATGCACAAAATATTATACTCGTAAATGAACTGTCACCAGATTGGTTAACCAATAATAAAATTGATTTAATAATTACTTCAGCAGACATTTTTAATCTCCTTACAATTGAAATGCAAAAATTAAGTTTAGATATTCCGGTCATTGTTTATAATACTGAAAGTTTAGACAAGGAACAAAACGAGGGCGTGCAAGGCTTTGTTTCCAGAGTAATTAAAAAAGATAAACTGTCTGATGTTATTGCCAGCGTGCTAAGTGAAAAATCATTACCTCAAGAAATCTCGATTAAAAAAACACACAATTTGTTCTCTGATTTAATGGATTCCGGTAACGCTATTATTGCAACTGATTGCGAGGGAATTATCACATTCATGAATCCGGCTGCTGAAAAAGCCACTGGTTATAGCATTATAGAGGCCCGCGGACATGATCATAAAATGGTTTTTAAAATTCTTAATGAAGAAACCGGAGAAATTGAAAAATCTCCAATAACAATTACTATTAATCAAAACAAATATACTGAAACAAATCGAACATACCTTCTTGTTTCTAAAAACAACAAAATCATTCCGGTTGAAGTGAATTGTATTCCCATCAGAAGAGAAGACGGAAGAATTTCTTTAATAATTCTTAGTATCAAAGATATTTCCAAAAGAAAAAGTCTTTTTAAAACAAAGGTGGCTTTAGAAGAGTTAATAAAAAAGCAAACCCGTGAATTATATGAAAAAATTGAAGAGCGGAAACAGGCAGAACAAAAATTACAGGAAAGTAAAGAAATGTTCAGGGTAATAAGTTCTGTGGCAAAAGATGCTATTCTTATTTATGATCAAAAGGGGAAAATATCATTTTGGAACAATGCTTGCGAATTGATGTTTGGTTATTCTGCCGAAGAAGCCTTTGGGAAAAATATACAGATGTTAATTCTTCCTCAAAATACTAATAAAGATTTTTTATTCTTAATGGATGAAAAGAATTTTCAAAATAGTGTGATTTCGGGTAATCCAGTAGAATTAATTGCGACAGGAAAAAATGGAATGGAATTTCCCGTAGAAGTGTCTATTTCGCCATTTCAATTACATACCAAATATCATGTTATGAGTATTATCCGGGATATTACTGAAAGAAAAAAAACAGAATTAAAAATAAAGGATATGAATAAGGAACTGGAAAAAGTTGTTCAGAGTAGGACATCGGAACTGAGGAAAGAGATTGAAAAACATGAAATAACCGAAAAAATATTAGAGGCAAATCGTGAGAAATATAGAAGTTTAACAAATAAAATTCAGGATGTAATATATACGATTGATATAAATGGAATTGTGACTTATATCAGTTCGAAAATTGAAAGATATGGCTTTTCTCAAGAGGATATAATAGGGAAGCCAATCGTTGATTTTGTTTATAAAAAAGATAAAACAATGGTACAGAATTTTTATAAAAAAACAATTTGGGATGATGTTGACCATTTAATACAATTTCGTATAAAAGATATGAATGGCGAGATTTTGTGGATTGAAGAAAACTCGAATATTATTAAAAATGAAAATAATGAAGTTATTGAAATAACAGGAGTTTTTAGGAATATTACAGAGCGTAAAAAGGCTGAGAGTATAATCAAGAAAAATCTGGAAGAAAAAGAAATGCTGCTAAATGAAGTACATCATCGTGTTAAAAATAACATGCAGATTATTTCCAGTTTGTTAAATTTACAGGTAGGCAAAATAAGTAACAAGAAAACCAGGGCAGCTTTTTTTGATAGTATTAATAGAATCCGATCAATGGCGTTGATTCATGAAAAATTATATTTATCTGATGATTTTTCGCATGTTGATTTTTCAAAATATCTTCCAAGTTTGTCATCTAATCTTTACCAAAGCCATAAAAAACCAGGTATTCATATTGCTATTACAATGGATATAAAAAATGTTTTCCTGGATATCAACAAGGCTATTCCGGTTAGTTTGATATGTAACGAAATCATGACCAATGCCTTTCAACATGCCTTCCCGCAATCATTTAAAGGTAAAGCGAAAATTAAGATAAAATTTAATATCCGAGTTGATAAAAAATATGAATTAATTATTGAGGATAATGGAGTTGGTTTTCCGGAGAATTTTGAATTAAGTAAAGCAAACTCCCTGGGGTTGAATCTAATCACCATGATAGCAGAAAAGCAATTGAATGCAGAGTTGTTAATAAAGATTCGAAAGGGTACGAGATACAGTATTATTTTTTAGTTATCTGATGATTTTATGATTTAATAACACGAAGATTATATGATTTGATAAAAATGAAATTACAACCCTGTTAATAGGTTCTTTTATTGGTAATATTTTAAAACAATAACATAGAAAATATCAAAGTATTTTAAAGAGGTTGTGGAATGAATTTTTTAACTCATTTAGAATGTTCCCGATGTGGCAAAGAATTTGACATTGATAAAGTTTGGAATTTATGCCCTGAATGCGAAAAACCATTGTTTGCAAGGTATGACCTTAAGGCGGTATCTCGCGCTGTTAATCCTGAAATAATATTTAAGCGTATGCCAAACCTATGGAGGTATTCGGAGCTGTTACCAGTCAGGTCTGCAAAGAACAGGTTGAGCCTTGGAGAGGGTTTTACCCCACTTTTCAAAGCAACTAACCTGGGGAAAATATTAAATTTTGACAATCTTTTTATTAAAGATGAAAGCCTGAATCCAACTTCTTCGTTTAAAGCACGTGGACTTGGAGTGGCTGTATCACGGGCTAGGGAGTTGGGAATAACAGCATTATCAATTCCTTCTGCCGGCAATGCTGCCGGAGCTATGAGTGCCTATGCTGCCAAGGCGAAAATTCCGGCTTTTGTATTTATGCCGAGAGATGTACCCAAGCCATTTATTGTTGAATGCCAACTTTTAGGTGCTCAGGTTACCCTTGTTGATGGCCTAATCAGCGATGCCGGAAAATTTGCAAAAAAGGAACTTATAAAACATAATCGGTTTGATATGTCCACATTAAAAGAGCCTTACAGACTTGAGGGAAAGAAAACTATGGGTTATGAAATTGCGGAGCAGTTGGGCTGGGAGTTACCGGATGTGATAATTTATCCTACAGGAGGAGGAACTGGCTTGATTGGTATGTGGAAAGCATTTGATGAAATGGAAAAATTAGGTTGGATATCCAATAAACGACCACGAATGGTATGCGTACAATCTAAAGGCTGTGCGCCGATTGTAAGAGCTTTCCGGAATGGGAGCGAATTTGCCCAACCCTGGGATAATGCACAAACAATTGCTGATGGATTGCGAGTACCGGCAGCTGTAGGAGATTTTTTAATTTTACAGGCTTTACGGGAAAGTAATGGAATTGCTATTGATGTTTGTGATAAGGAAATACTAAAATCTGTAGAAATTATAGGACATGCCGAAGGATTATTTTTAAGCCCTGAAGCTGCTGCTCCATTAACTGCTTTTCAACAATTACAGGAATCCGGCTGGATTAATGATAAAGATAAAGTCCTGCTGTTTGCTACCGGGGGCGGATTGAAATATACGCATTTGTGGAGTTGATTACCAAAATGCCATTTAAAAAGTGAAATAGATTTTCAAGATTAATAATTCTATTTATTTATAAGGAAATGGCATTAATATGTTGTAATCAAAATTATAATACTGACGATTTTTTTGAAAAACAATTGTGATGTAAAATAGGGTTTACAAATAACTTAGTTATTTATACATTTCATCAATTATTTCTTTATAATGCTCCATAATAACTTTTCTTTTTACTTTCATTGTAGGCGTTATTTCATTTTGTTTAATGCTAAAACTTTTGGTTAACAGTCTGAATTTTTTAATTTTTTCATATTCAGCCATTTTACCCTGGAGAGTCTTAATCTTATTTTTATATAATGAAATAACAGTTGGGTGTGTTACTAAATCTTCTCGATTTTTGTAATCAATAGCCTTGGCTTTTGCAAAATTTTCTAATTCTGTAAAAGAAGGGACTATTAGAGCGCTTATATATTTTTTTGTGTCACCAATAATCGCGATCTGGTCAATCAGAATTTCATTCCCAAACACAAGTTCTATTCTCTGAGGTGCGATATTTTTTCCACCGGAAGTAATAACCAGATCTTTGATGCGATCGGTAATAATTAAATTTCCTTTTTCGTCAATTAGGCCGGCATCTCCGGTTTTGAACCAACCGTCAATAAACGAATTTTTCGTGATTTCCGGTTTTTTGTAATATCCTTTTGTAATGCTGGCACCTTTTAAAAGCACCTCCTGGTTTTTACCAATTTTTAGTTCAACCCCGGGCATAGGTGAGCCAACGGTTTTAAAATCAAACCCGGTATAATCAAAAACCGTAACCGTAGCCAGAGTTTCAGTAAGTCCGTATCCATATTGGATAAAAATTCCGGCAGAGTGAAAAAATTCATTAATTTCACGGGCCAAAGGAGCGCCGGCACAGGGGAAAATTTTAATATTTCCACCTACTAGAGAACGTATTTTTTTAAGAACCAATTTGTCACCGATAGCATGTTTGACTTTCATTATAAAGGGAATATTTTCTGATAATCGTTTTTTTTCTACAACCTGTTTCCCGATTTTAACAGCCCATAAAAATAGTTTTTTCTTAACAGGTGAAGATGATTCCAGTTTTGAAAAAACTGCAGCGTATATTTTTTCATAAAATCTTGGTACAGCGCACATTACTGTTGGTTTGATTTCTGAAATTCTGCTTATTATCTCTTTCGGATCTCGAAGGTAAACATTGGTCATTCCTTTATAAAGTGCAAAATATGTCCAGGCTCTTTCAAAAATATGGGCCAGGGGTAAAAAGGCCAGGGAAATATCCTTATCATTAACGTTCATTTTAATATCGTGAATTTTAAAAGTATTCATAAAATTCTTCTGCTGGAGCATGACACCTTTGGGCTCACCTGTTGTCCCGGATGTATAAATAATTGTAACTAAATCTTCAGAGCTGATTTTGGCGAGCCTTTCGTTTAACTCTTCTTGATTTGAAGCAGTTTTACCTTCTATCAAAAAATCTTTGAAATAAATTGATCTGCTGTCTTTCAATTCAATATTACTATCAAAGAGGATAATTTTTTCAAGATATTCTGAGGTTTTTAATACTTCAAGAGCGACTTCATATTGCTCTTGTTCACCAACGAACATGATTTTAGATGCGGTTTCGTTTGTAATGTATTTAGCTTGCACAACAGTACTGGTAGCATATAGTGGAATAACTGTAGCCCTGACTGATAAAATTGCAAAATCTGAAATTGTCCATTCTGGCATATTTTGAGAGAAAATAGCAATATTATCCTGTACTTTGACACCAGATGTAAGCAAGGCTTTGGCAATTAGGTCAATTTGTTCTCCAAAAGAATTCCAGGAAACACTTTTCCAGACTTCATTTTTTGTATCCTTATATCTGAGAGCATCTCTTTCACCATACTTTTTAACTCTATCCCGAATTAATACAGATAAATTATTTAATTTCATGTTTTTCCCTTTGTTAAATATAATTGAAATTTCTAACCATCACCGGTAATCGAGATGGAAATTGTTTGAAGAATGGATGGTCGAATTTTTTTAATTTTTTTTGAATCTTAATTTAGAATTTCTTTTGGAAAATTTAATTTCAATGTATTGTATCTCTCCCTTTTTATTCTTTATAAATTGAATATAAAACATATTTCTACAAAGAACAACCTGTATAGTAAACTTGTTTTTTTCTATTGCCGATAAAAAAAATTAAAGGAAACTATATAATTATTTAGGGTTATATAAATTTTATTACACAAAAAAATGGGGCATATGCCCCGCTGTGGTTGATATGAACCAGTTGTTGAGTGGTTTGCGTTATCAAATTTCTATAAATCATATTATGTTAAAACTTGATTTTAAAAGCATTATGCTGTGTGTTGAAGTGTTTGGCACACAAGTTGAATCATAAGATTTTTGAAAATTTTTGAAATTGTTAATATTTAAATAAAAATGAGGGGTCGTAATCATGAAAACAAGAGTGGTTTTTGCAGTATTTTTTGTCGTGGTATTAAGTGGTTTAATGTTAGTAAGTTGTAGTGATGAAAATGTAATGTCAGTTGCTGATGTTGATGGGAATTTAAGTGTAGCGGCAGATCAGGTTCAATGGGCAACATGGAAACCTGAAATTGCAAATAAAATTAAAAATCGGATTGCTCAGGCTGGTCCATTGGCAAAAGTTGTATATGAAGAAAAAGTAATCAGTCGTCATGAAGGTGGAGTTGTTGGTGGAGAAGCAACCTTTGGTTGTAAAGTTGAAGTACCGGCTTATGCTTTTAATGAAGAAGAACGTACAATTATTGCCCAGGTTTCCTGTGCTGATATAGAAGATACTGAAAATACAGCAGGTATTGACTTTTTACCTAATCAAACTTTTTTGAAAAATGTTAAAATTACAGTTTCTTTTGATTTTCTCAATATTGATGAAGATGCTGATCTTAGTGAATTAAACGGATATTGGTTTGATGAAGTAAATGAAGTGTGGGTAAGGGTTGAAGATAAAGATATTGATTTTGAAAATCGCACTATGTCAGTATTTATTGATCATTTTACAAGATATGGTTGGGGCTGGGGTGTTTAATATACTTAATTTTAAAGAAATACTAATGGTGTTAAATTGAATACAAATTTCTTAAAAGAAGTCTTAAATCATGCTGAAGCAGCCTGTGGTAAAAAATACCAGAATAAACTATTAGTGCTACGAGAAGAACGTGAACGCTTCTTAAATAATCATTGGCAACGGAAAAAAGCGCCTAGAGAATTAAAGAAAAAGCAGCGGGATGATATTCTCAGGAATATTGATTTTGATACAATTGTTTATTATGCCGGCAAGTACATAAAAGGTAAAGAATATACTAATCTGCTTATCAAAATCGCACTCACAGCAATTAATTACGGTGAACTGAATTCAGCCAAATATATCCTGGAATCTTTGCTTGGGAAATATCTGGGTTTCCTTGATGATGCTTTTATGGCCAGAACCTTGTTACTGCTTGGGCAGATTCATTTTTATCAGAATAATTATGATTCGGCTATTAAGAGTTGTAATGAAAGTTTAAGGCTTTATAATAAGTTGAAAGATGATAATGGAATTGCCCAAATAAAAAATAATATGGGTATTTTAATGGTTGAAAAGGGTTATCTGAACGAAGGTGAAAAACTCTTTAAAGATTCTCTTGATATTGCAAGGGAAAATAATCTGTTTGATTTAATTGCAAAAACCAATATGCATCTTGGGAATTTGTATCACCAATATGGCGATTTCAATGAGGCGATTATATCTTATAATAATTCTCTTAAATGTACTGAAGCCGAAGTGACTCCCGAGACCAAAACATTGATATATTTGAATCTGGCAATTACCTATAAATCTCAGCAGGAATATAATAAAGCTTTTGATGTTCTTCAAAAATCTTTAAAAATTATCCAGGTAACCAAAAATAAATACCATAAGGGTCTGGCCTATATTGTTAAATCAGAATTAAGTTTATCAAATAAAGATTATGCATCTAGTATAGCATTTATTACAACTTCATTTTCGATATTCTCTGAAATAGGAGATAGACTTAGTGTTGCTGAAACCTATAAGATTTTGGGGATAATAAACAGGGAAACCGGCAAATATGATCAGTCACTCTCTTATTTTGAGAATAGTATCAGGATTAATAAAGAGATGAATCACAAATTAAATCTTGCTGAAGGCAATATAGAGTTGGCAAAACTTTATATTGTAAAAAAGAATATTCAGGAGGCATTAAAATGTCTTGCTCAATCTGAAGCCTTGTTTAAAGACCAAAATGCAGATTTAAGAGTTAAAATGGTTAAGGAATTAAAAGAAACTATCCAAGAGTAGAAAATATGAGTAAAAGGGTACTGGGAAATCCCTTAGGCAGGTAGTGTTATTCTACCTGCCTTTTTTTTCTTAATTTCAAAAATTCTATTAAACGATTCGGGGTTTTAACCCCGAGTATTTGAAAGAGAATATCAAATTACAATCCTATATTGGAAAAACTCCCTGGCTGATAAATTGGTGGGCTAAAGCCCTTGTTACCTTTTATAATATTTATATCCACGAGTTGAAACTCG
>JAOZSR010000149.1 GCA_029939575.1 Fidelibacterota bacterium | reverse complement strand
GAGCATCATATCTACACGAATAATGTTCTCTATAAATACTCCAAAATTACCAAAGAAAATTACTTCAACCCCAATTCTTTACAAATTCTATAATAATTCGGTGGTGCTAATCCAAGTCTTTTTGAAGCCTCTGCATCAGTTTTGCTATTAATTCGAACAAATTTGATATATTTTTTACGCAACTGTTTTTCAATATCCCTGAGAGGTAATATTTTATTTTTATCAAAATTCATAGAAATCCCGGATGATTCTTCCGAGGAAAAGCCACCACCTAAAGCCTCCAGGACACATTCTTTATCGATTTTATTTTCAGCAATCAAAACCATTCTCTGGATTACATTTTGAAGTTCCCGAACATTGCCTGGCCATTCGTGATCGAATAATATTTGTTTTGCCTCATCACCAATTTTGGGTTTGATAATCCTGATCTTAAATGCATATTCCGTTATAAAATGATCAACTAAAGGCAAAATATCATCACGATGTTCTTTTAAAGGCTGTATTGAAAGACGTAATACATTTAATCTATAATACAAGTCTTCCCTGAATTTTCCTTTTTCTACCATTTTCATAAGGTTTTTATTTGTTGCAGCAATCACCCGCACATCGACCTCATGCCGTTTCTTACGTCCGATTTTGTCAATTTCTCCTTCTTGGAGAACTCGTAATAATTTTGCCTGAGCTGATAGAGGAAACTCTCCGATTTCATCAAGAAATATAGTACCTTTATGGGCTTGCTCAAAATATCCTTCCCGTTTATCTTTTGCACCTGTGAATGAGCCTTTTTCAAATCCGAAGAGTTCACTTTCTATTAATTCTGCCGGAAGGCTCGCACAATTAATTGTAATGAAATTTTCATATTTTCTTTCACTTAAATAATGAATATTTGTAGCCACTAATTCTTTTCCGGTTCCAGATTGACCATATATTATTATATTGGCATTGGTTTTTGCATATTTCCCGATTTTATTTCTTAATTTCAAAGTTGATTGAGATTGGCCGATAATTTCTTTTTTTTCTAATATTTCGGAAATATTTTTATTCAACTTGGCATTATTTTTTAAATGTTCTAATTCTAATTTTTTCTTTTGATATGCATTTACAATACTGAGAATCAAGTCCGTAGGCTGATAAATATATTCTTCAATATCTCCGGGATATTTTGTACAAAACCAAAATGCTCCCGCTTTTAATAATTTATTGGCAAAATTAAAATCAGTATGCTGGATTGTCATTTTTGTCATTACAAGAATTTGAATAACCTGATTGATTTTTTTTATTTCTTCAATCAGTTGCTCTCCCATTAAACCACCGGCAATTTGATAATCCATAACAATCACATCATATACTTTACTATGCTTTTTCAATAGAGCCAATGCATCACGACCGTTGGAAACAATATCTCTGATCTCTATTGTTTCCTGAGATAGTTGGATAGTATTTTTTATTCTTCGAACGTCAAATTCTTCATCTTCTATTACTAATAACTGGATACTTTTTTTCATTCATTTTCCTATAATCAATTTTCAGACCATACTTACAGGATTATACTTTTTATCTTTCTCGTTAACCCTATCAATTTTCATTAAACATTTTATCACAACCACTATTATACAGTGAAAGTAATTATCATCCGGCATCCACCCTGCTTACAATTTTCGGCATCAATCTGCCAGCCACATTTTTTAGTACAAATTTCAGAAGCAATATAGCAACCATATCCGGAAGTCTGTTCACTATTTTTTTTTGATGAAATATATTCTAGAAAAAGTTTTTTAATGCCAAACTCATTTTTCTCTAATAATTCCTCATCAATTCCTTTTCCATCATCCTGAATTATTACTTCAGCTCTTTTTTCATTAGCATAATAACGTGTTTTTAAAAGAATATTGATTTCCTTTTCACTATTATGATCTATACTGTTCTGGATCAAAGGTTCCAGAGTTTCCCAAATTACATATTCATTAATTGAAACAATTGGAAAATTTTCATCAAAATCAAGTTTGAAATGACAACCAGAATTTCCGGAATAAACACGGGTAAAAACATGTTCAACTAAAAAATTTAAAATTTCATTTATATTAGAATGGAACATTGTATTTCTGGTAGTATATATTGGAGAATCAAACAATTTCATATCGTAGATTACACGGGAAATAAAGTTGGAATATTTAGTGACAATAGATTTGAATCTTACAATATTTTCAGAAGTTAAATTCCTTATTTCCTCCTTGATAAAGCCCATGATTTTTTCAGCTTTATGGTGAGCATGATAGATTCTCTGGGTAAAAATCGCTTCCTTTTCGTGGGCTATTTCCTTTTTCAATTGAAATTCCCGCTCTTTAAACAACAACTCTTTTGTAAGATCACGCTCCTCAACAGTGTAAGAAGTAATATAAAACATCGCTAAAAGTCCAAAAAGAATCAGAGCGGTAAAAATAACATTTGTTTCCTGAAATACGATTGAGATTTTTCTTTTAATTCTTGTCAGATCCGGAGTGATTTTTAAATATACAGCACCCTGGTATTCACCATGTATTACAAAGGGAACAAAAATATGAAAATACTTATCCTGAACCAGATAACTTACAATCTTTTCATTTTTGATCATATCATTCCTGATCTCTCTATATTTTTTTTCAGCATATTCGTGAGTCTGAATATGCAAACCAGGCTTTTTTTGTTCTATAAAATAGGAGAAAAGATCATCTCCATCATCAATTGTATATATTTTTTGATATGGTCTTACCAGAATACACATTTCATCAACATTTACCTGGAGCATTTGTTGACTTAGAATAATATTAAAGGCCTGTACTACATCCTGTCGAAAAATTGTTGACCGATTATTATTAACAAGCGATTGTTCAAGTAATAATTCTAAAGAAGTTGTACTCAGATTAGCAATTCTTTCTGCTGAATCCTTTCGATATAATTTCATTGTATTGGAAATTAAATTACTTGTTGAATATTTATTTAAAAAAATAAGTATGATTTGAAAAATTAATAAAATAATAAACAATATTATTACATGCTGTAATTCAAAACTATGTTCTTTAATTCTTTTAATCAATCTCATAATTACTTAATAAACAGTTTATCATCGAAAATATTGTCACAGGCTTTTTCCAGAGCCTCTTCAATAGAATATTCGTTTCTAATGGCCATATTTATATAATAGGATAAAATATCAGATCGTTTAGTATATTCAGAATAATTTGGACGATGTATCGTATTATTTCGAATATATTTTCCAAGAGGAAAACCATCATAATAATCAAAATAATTCGTATCATTGTAACAGGAAGAAATAACAGGTAAATAATATCCACTATGATATAAATATTCCTGGGTCTTTTCCTCTAAAACAAATTTTAGGAATTTTACTGCCTCTTCTTTATTTTGACTACTTTTTACGATCATTAGATTCCAACCACCAAAAACGGTTTTGAAATCTCCATCTCCAAAATGGGGCAAAGGACATGGAGTCAAATCATCAAGTATATGTGGTTCCCTATTATAAATTTTATAATCACGAAGCCCGGTAAACCAACGACGAACAAATAGCGATTTTTTTTTAAAAAAATTATCATAACTCTGTTTTTCTGCATACTTTGTAACTTCTTTAGGTGAAATTTCATATTTATAAATCAGATCCTTTAAAAATTGGATACTGTTTTTAAATTTTTCGTCTAAAATTTCTTCCCGTGTTTGAGGAAAATCCAGGTTATATTTTGAGGCATAAATTTCATATAAATTACAAATTAATCCTTCGTAAGCGTCACCCTGAAACAGGTAGGAATTTGCACCCTTTCCACTTGTCTGAATAAACTCAATTAATTCTTCCCAACTGATAGATTGTCTTAATTTCTTCTCAATTTCCTCATGACCGGGAATTTGTTTCAAAACACTTTTTTTATAGGCCAAAATACCTATATCACAATACATTGGAATACATACTAATTTATCATTAATAATACAGGTTTCTTTTAATTGAGGAAGTATCCTTGATTTTTCAGATTCAGAAAAATATTCATCTAAAGGCTCTGCCCATTTTTCAAATCTTCCCACCCAAATCTGGTCAACAGCATAAATATTAATTTTGATATCTTCACTTCGTAAAGTTCGGGCAATCAGTTCTTTTCTTTGATTTGTATTGAATTTTGACCAGGGCAAATCTATAGGAATAACTTTAATTTCATCTTTATATTTTTCATTGAATCTTTCTATCAATTCCAGATGAGCAGTAGAAATATGATCGGCAAAATATATTTTTTTTACACCTTCTTCATCATCTTTGGAAAAAAAATCCAATGAAAAAATATTTAAAATCAAAATAAATACAACTGCTATTAAAAAAAATGCAAAAGCAAGGTTATATTTTTCAGTAATTCCACCAAGATTTTTATTTTTTTTCATCATTTTTTCAACATAAACTCTATTTTACTCAATTTATTTTATCGGTGTAATTTATTCCTTATGTTCCTGCTTTCCAAATTGGAATATTAAAAAATTGAATGAACGTTTAGCCAGAAATTCACATTTTTTCAAAAACATCCTTCAAAAAATTGCTATTTATTAAGATAGCATGTATTTTGAAATAGTACGTTTTGTTTTTTGAGATAACTCTCATGTTTTATTATCTTTTATACTTGCATCTAACCTGTTGATTACATTAACAATTGCATGTAATATATTATGCCCATAAATTAAACATTATTATTTTCTCACAACCCATTGGAATTTTTGCTCTTATGCAAGATTAATTAAATTTTCAAAAAAAAACAGAATTCCAAACTTTTTAATAGGAAAAAATATGCACAGAAAGTCTAACTCTAAAAAATTTATAAATGGACAAAAAGAATATATTTTCCCTGTAACTTTGCTGCCTATGCTAGAATCAGAAGATTTTCAATTCGAGAGTTAAAAAAAATACAGAATGCAATAAATGACTTTTTAAAAAATTAAATTTCATCTAATATTTTAGTATTTAAGGTGCTTTTCATGAACAAAAACAAAGTATTTAAACCTATTCAAAAACGTTTACAGACTCCACTCTTTTCTATTTTGCTAATTTTAATTATAATTTTCAGTTTAGTAATAGTGAATTTACAGAATAAGAATGTCAATAAATCCAGTAAAATATTAATGGAGACAATTTTGGCTAAACTTGCAGTTATGATTGAACTCCAGTCCGAATCTTTATCGGCTATACAGTTAACATTGCTAAAAGATACAAAATTAATAGAAGCAATAAAAAATCAGAATCGGAAAGATCTGTTAATTTTATGTAATCCAATTTATAAACAACTAAGAAAAAAATTCAGTATTACACACTTTTATTTCCATAA
>JAOZSR010000066.1 GCA_029939575.1 Fidelibacterota bacterium | reverse complement strand
AAAAAAATCATTTTCTATAAAAAATATCAATTTTCATTACCCATTGTAATTCATTTAGAACCCAAAATATTCAAAATATATAAGGTATATCATTATTTATTTTTAAGTCAATATGTTTATAACTGATATAGAACAATCAACGTATTAATGGGAAAGTAACAATAAACCTACTACCTTTTCCCAAGGTGGATTCTACCTCAATTTCCCCATTGTGAATCCTGGCGATTCTTTCTACAATTGTCAGTCCCAACCCTTCACCATCTTTTTTACTCATATCAATTCTTTTAAAAATATTAAAAATATATTTATGATATTTTTTATCTATACCAATACCATTATCTTCAATAAAATATAAAATTTTGTCATGTTTTTTTTGGGCATATATTTTTATTATTCCTTGTCTATCGGGTGATAAATATTTAATAGCATTTCCAAAAAGATTGGAAAACATTTGGTTTATTAATTTTGGATCACCCTCAAATTCCGGCAAATCTTCAATGTCAAGTTTAATATTTTTTTCAATCAATGTGTATTTAAAAGTATTCTGTATGTCTTTAAACAAATCATTCATATCAATTTTTTCATTATGAATTATAGCGCTCCCAACTCTTGATAATTGTAATAACCCAGATAGAAGACTTTCTATTTTTCTAATGCTAGACAGGATAAATCTTTCTGCCGGAAAAAGATCGGAATTGAGAATATTATCAATTTTATTTCTAATATGAACTGAGATTTCTGTAGAATTAATAATTTTTATTATTTCCTTTACTGCCATACGAATTTCTTTAGTAAAGCCATTAATGTTAACTAAAGGAGAACTTAAATCATGGGAAGTAATGTAAATAATTTGAGCAAGTTCATCATTTTTGAGTTTCAGTTTTTTATACAATTCTTCTTTTTCCCGCTCAGATTTCCTGATTTGAGTAACATCCTCGCCTGAAGACAAAATACCATTAATTTTGCCCTTATCATCTTTGAGTAAAATATTATGCCATAAAATGGTTTTTTGGTTTTCCAATTTATTTATAACCCGATATTCTACTGTTGTCTCAAATTCATTATTCCCAGAAAATATTTCATTAAAATAACGCATTACCCTATCCCGTTGAATTTCAGAAACAAATTCCTTAACCCAATTTTTTCCCATTATTTCATGCTGAGTTAATCCTAATATCTCACAGCCTTTTTGATTTACCAAATTAACATTGCCCTTACTGTCTAATGAAATGATTATTACTCCTGCGATATCAAGATAATTTTGTGCTTTGTTTTTCTCATTTTTTACCTGATTTAAGATTCTGATACGATCGGAAATATCTTTATATATTGCCAGGGTTCCAACTATTTCAGTATCAACTATAACCGGAGCAGCAGAAATAGAAACATCAATTAAACCACCATTTTTCATGAGTCGGGTTGTTTCAATTTCCACTAATCTTTCTCTTGAAGCCATAATACTTAATTTTTTTGCTTCAATTTTTTTGTTTTCCGGGATAATTACTGTATCAATATCTTTTCCCAAGACATCCTTACGGGAATAGCCAAACATATCTGTAAATCGCTTATTTATATCTGCAATAACATTTTCTTTATCAAGACTAATAATGGCTTCCGGAGAACTATTAAAAAGAGCTTCAAAATATTGTTTTTGAGTTCTTAGTTTTTCCTCCATCTCAAATTTATAAGTAGCAACTTCAAGGGTTGCCAACAATTCATTATTCGATACGGGTTTAAGCAGATAACCGTAGGGTTCTACTAATTTTGCCTGCTTTAAAATCTTTATATTAGAATGGGAAGTTAAAAAAATAATAGGAATCCTGTATTCATTTTTTATTATTTGGGCAGTTTCAATACCATTCAAAAATCCATCAAGAATGATATCCATTATGATAATATCAGGATATGTATTATTAGATTGCAGGTAATTAATAGTATCTTCCCCACTCGTAAAAGTATCTAAAACATCATATTCCAAATCAGAAAGATTTAGTACTAAATCTGAGGAAATAATATTCTGGTCTTCTACTATTATTATTTTTTTCATAATATCTCTAGTTTTCACTTGTAATGTTTATTCCAATATTCTTTATCTGGTTTTTAATATTTTCATAGTTGTCTATTTCGTAATCGATTGATTTTCTTTAAACTGAATATTAATTTTAATTAAATTTGTTTTGATTAGCAATCATTACATTTTCATCATAAAATTTTATCTATTTTAAAAAATATCCTTCTCTTTTAAAAGATAATTTTTTGATGATTTAATAAATCATCTTTAAAATTTACCTGATCAAAATAAATACTAATTATTTCCCAAGACAATTCAATACATTATAATGTATTATACAAAATATCTATACAATTGGAAATAGATTACCAAAAACCAGAATTATTTAAAATTTGTTTAAATCATACAATTTCATAAATTGCATTGTTAGAAATTAATAGTACCATTTTTTTCGGAGGGAAAATGAATTCAATATTGCTTGGCCTGTTTTTATATTTCATCGTTATTCTGGTAATTGGAATTATTACATCTCGTAAAAATAAAACAAACTCAGATTTTTTTATTGCAGACAGAAAACTTGGTGCCTGGTCAATCGCACTTTCAGAAAGAGCCAGCGGGGAATCAGCCTGGCTGTTAATTGGGCTTCCCGGAGCAGCAATGGCAGTTGGTTATCTTGAGCTATGGGCAGTATTTGGTTGTTTGGCAGGAATTATTTTTTCCTGGCTGTTTATTGCGAAACCCCTTCGAACACTTGCAGGAAAATATAACAGTCTTACATTACCTGATTTAATCGCTACTCATTTCCCCGAGTCAAAATCAAGTATTAGAATAATTGCCTCTCTTATTATTACCTTTTTCTTCACTCTTTATGTAGCCGCACAATTCTCAGGAGCCGGAAAAGTACTAAATGTGACTTTTGGTATTTCCAAATTAACCGGTATGCTGATTGGAGCTGCAATTATTCTGTTGTATACTATTTCAGGTGGCTTTACTGCTGTAGTTTTTACTGATATGATACAGGCTGTTATAATGTTTTCTACCTTGGTAATTTTACCAATTGTCGGAGTTTTTGAAATTTCCCAAACCAATCCGGATCAACTAAATAAAATTGCAAATATTAGTGGATCAATATTTGGCAACAAAACCGGAATCGCAGCAATTTTAGCAATGTTAGGTGGGTTGAGCTGGGGTTTTGGGTACACAGGACAGCCGCATTTGTTAGCCCGTTTTATCGCAATTAAAAATTCTTCTGAGATCAAAAAAGGAAAAAAAATTGCATTTTCCTGGGCAATACCAGCTTTTATCGGTGCTTTTTTTATTGGAATTATTGGAGCAATTCTCTATGGCAAAGAGGCCTTTCCTGATCCGGAATATTTAATGCCTTTTATGGCGACAAGTTTATTACCAGGTTGGTTAGCCGGCATATTAATTTCCGGCGCTATGGCAGCTATGATGTCAACAGCGGACTCTCAACTATTGGTAACTTCATCTGCTATTGCGGAAGATTTATTTCACAAAACCGCAAAAAAAGAATTATCTCCGGAAAAATTATTGTTGGTTAGTCGTATTACTACAATATGTGTTGGAGTTTTTGCCTTTATTTTAGCTCTGACTTCTAAAGATATGGTTTTTTCACTTGTATCTTATGCCTGGTCAGGACTTGGAGCAAGTTTCGGCCCGGTTTTATTATGTATGATTTATTGGAAGAAAATTACAAGCAATGGTGCTATCTTTGGCATGCTAACAGGCGCAATTTCGACTATCATGTGGAAAAATATCAATTTACTGCAAAGTATAATATCTGAGCGGTTTGCAAGTTATATCATTACTTTTCTGGTAATCATCATTGTTAGTAATTTAGAATCCAAATCTAAAAATACAATCCAAAAAAGTAATAAACAGCGATGACCAAGCAAAACATACACATTCCTTTTTTTTTCATTGTAATAGTTGGGATAGCATCTCTAATTAGCCAGGTAAGCTTTATCCGGCTAAATGGACAATCCTTTCATGGGAATGAAATCTCAATGTGTTTTGTGCTTGGTCATTGGTTATTATGGACTGGTCTTGGAAGTTATTTCAGCAGTAAAATTGTTTTAGGAAATTTTAAAAGAAAATATCTTTTTATTTTGTCTTTAACTTACTGCTTGGCTCTGCTGATTTTCTCCAATTTATTATTAATAATCAGACCTGTTTTAAATATTAATATCAGTGAAATACAACCTCTGGAAAAAACATTTCTCATTACTCTAATTCTTTTTTCTATTCCGGGTTTCCTAAATGGAATGTTTTTCCCTTTTCTTGTAAAATGGATAAATATTCATACAAAACAATCAGCAATGCATTTTGTATATATTACAGAAATAATCGGGTCAATATTAGCAGCATTAATATTTTATTTACTAATTCTATTAAAAATTTCTACTCTTTCAATTTTACAAATTACTATATTAATTTTAGTTCTAACATCAATTATTCTTTTCATTAATTCTGCCAGGAAAAAATTTTTATCATTTCTTATAAGCATTATTATTTTTATTATTATTAATCAATTATTAACTCCACTTTTAATAAAAATTAAATGGCAACCGTTTACAACAATATCACAGACTGAAAGTCCGTACCTTGCAATATCAAAAGTTAATAATTATTCCGAAGAAACGATATTTGGCAATAATGAACCACTCTGGACATTTGGAAATAAAAAACCAGCAGAAGAAATGGTTCACTTTGCATTATTGAATCATCCAAATCCCAAATCGGTTGTCATAATCGGATTAGCCACGGAAGATATCTTTGTAGAAATTGATAAATACACTTGTATTACTAATGTAGTTGTTATTCAAACTGATGAAATATTGCAAAATGCGTTATTAAATAATAATAAAAATATGGGAAAATATAGATTTGAAATCCTATTTATTAACAAAGATCCATTCGTTTATTTAAATTCAATCAATTCAAAACATGATATCATTCTACTAAATATTCCAATGCCAGTGAACCTTTTATGGAACAGGTTTTATTCTCAGGAATTTTTAAAACTCTATAATAATATACTTCATTTTGACGGAATTTTAGCAATCCATCTTGAAGGTAATGAAGTTTTTCTGACCGGGGAACAGATTAAATATCTAAAAATTCTTGAAAATACTACTTTATCCACATTTAATTATTCTACCTGGATTCCGGGAAATACAATCCATTTACTTGCTTCTGATTCACAATTTGACAATCTATCATTACTTAACAAAATGAAAGAAATTGGTCTGGAAAATGATTATATAACTGATTATTATTTAATAGATCGACTAGCTCCAATGAAAAAGATGTTTTTAGAGAATCGTTTGAAAAAATGCGATGAAACAGCAATAAATTCAATTATTAAACCTTTCGGTTTTTATTATTACACTTTGTTTTGGAATGAAATGACCGGCACAGTTTTTAAACCTTTTTACAATTTCTTATCAGAACAAAATCTTTTAGTCATAATTATTGTAATTTTGTTCCTGTTTTTCCTATTGTTTTCATCCAACCACAATGAAACCAGGCAATTATTTCTTAATATGCTAATTTGCGGTTTTTCTATAATGTCAATCCAAACGATTCTAATAATTTTATATCAAAGTTATATCGGTGGTCTATATCAACAAATTATGCTTTTAACCAGTATTTTCATGGTTGGAGCAGGTCTTGGTTCAATTATTCATTTAAAGTTCATCAACAAAAATAGTTATAAATCATTATATCTCTTCCTGCTTTTCCTGATATTCTTATCAGTAACATCTTTAATTTTAACTAAAATAAGCAATATCAAAATTTTTTACTTGATAATATATTTTCTAATTTTGGGTAATGGAATTTTAAGTAGCCTGATATTTTCTCAAATATCAACATTATACAAAATTATTTCTAAGAAAAATATCGCCCATTTATCTGGAAAGATTTATGCCTTGGATATTATTGGTTCAGGCATTGGAGTCTATCTTACTTCCGCTATGATAATTCCAATTTGGGGAATGATTTCCGCGATCCAATTTATATTTATTATCAATTTAGTAGTTTTTACCTGGAATCTGCTGAACAAGTAAAAACTACTAAATAGTTAATTCATTTAGAGTAAAGCCTTGATTGATTTTTCTAATTTTTTCTTAGGCTGTAAACCAATAGCTTGATTCATTACTTTCCCATCTTTAAAGAAAAATATGGCAGGAATACTCATTATTCCATACTGTGATGGAATTGCAGGAGAAGTCTCAACATTGAATTTTCCAATTTTCACTTTACCTTTATAATCTTCGGCCAGTTCCTCAAGAATCGGTGTCAATTTTATGCAGGGCTGGCACCATGTAGCCCAAAAATCTACAATTACAGGTATATCAGATTTTAGTACTTCCTGTTCAAAATTTGCTTCATTTAATTCTAACATTATTTCTCCATTTTAAATATTTTCAATTATAAATTTTTTAATCGTACTAAAAATACATTATTGAATAATAAATATCAATGAATGAATCAGGCAAAAATACGACTATTTAATAAACAAACGTTTTGATGAAAAATTAGGATCAGAAGTTACATTTACACCAAGTTTCCTTAAGCCGGCCTGATCTCCTGATGTAGGAATATGACTTAGATGAATTTCACAATTTTGAAGTTTACGTAACTGTTCCACGGCCATTTTTGCGGTAGGATTTGAGGTTGCACTTATACTTAAAGCAATTAGTGTTTCATCTAAATCCAAACTAACCCATTTTCCATTTAAAATGTCATTTTTCAAATAAGTTAAAGAGTCAATAATATTCTTTGGAATCAAATCAATTTCTTTGGGAATATTAGTCAAATATTTTAAAGTATTTAATATCAGGCTGGATGAAGCATGTAAAAGTTGAGAATTTTCGCCGGTAATTATTTTCCCATCCATAAGCTCAATGGCTGCACCACAATAAACGCCATCATTTCCCTTGTTCTTCTTAAAAGCAGTTTTCGAAGCCTCTCTTGCAGGTAAAACAACCTTTCGGTCTTCTATCTTAGCGCCACAGTTTTCCATGATCATCTCAGCACGATCAACATCATCTTTTTCCACAAGACCCATTGCATATTCAGCTGCACATTTAAAATACCGCCGAATAATTTCCTGCAAAGCAGCATCCTGGACAACAGAATCATTAACAATTCCATATCCTGCACGATTTACTCCCATGTCTGTAGGGGATTTATAAAAAGACTCTTTACCCGTAATTTTTTCAATAATTCTGCGAACCAAAGGAAAGGCTTCAATATCACGATTATAATTCACTGTTTTTTCATTATAAGCTTCCAAATGATGATGATCAATAAGGTTAACATCTTTAAGATCAACTGTTGCCGCTTCATAAGCGACATTTACTTTATGAGAAAGCGGAAGATTCCAAATCGGAAAAGTTTCAAACTTAGCATATCCGGCATTAACACCTTGTTTATATTCGTGAAATAATTGACAGAGACAAGTTGCTAGTTTCCCACTTCCAGGTCCCGGTCCTGTAACAACCACAATTGGTTTTGTAGTGGCAATCATCTCATTTTCACCATACCCTGCATCACTTACAATTAAATCCACATCAGTTGGATACCCCTTTGTAAATTTGTGAGTATATACTTTAATACCACGCCGTTCTAATTTGTTTTTAAATGTTTTGGCAGCGGGTTGATCATTATATCTGGTAATCACAACAGCGGTAACATCAATTCTCCATTCTTTAAAATCATCAATTGTTTTTAAAATATCTACATCATAGGTGATACCAAAATCAGCACGAATTTTATTTCTTTCAATATCACCGGCAAAAATACACAAAATGACATCAATTTTATCTTTTAATTTTTGTAAGAGTCGCATTTTAACATTAGGATCAAAACCAGGCAAAACTCTTGATGCATGATAATCAAATAAAAGTTTCCCACCAAATTCCAAATATAATTTATCATTAAACCGCTCAACCCTATCAAGAATTGAGGTAGTCTGTTCTTTTAAATATTTTTCATTATCAAAACCAATTTTATCAAGCATCTTAACCTCTTTTAGAAATTATTATTATCCTTTTCAAAATTCAGGGTAAATATATTCAAATATTTTTATTCTTTTAAGAAAAATATAAAAAACTTGACTTTTAAGATTTAACAGTTTAATATTTGTTGAAATGTTAAAGTCAGATGTCGAAAATATTAAAAAACGCTTTCAAAACAATGAACTTGTTTGTGAAAAAATCATCCATATTTTTTCACTTATTTCAAACAAGATCAGGTTCAGAATATTATGTCTCCTGCTTGAAGGGGATTTCTGCGTTTCTGAAATTGTTGATATTATTCAAATAGGAAAACTATCAAATATTTCCCAGCAACTAAAACTGCTCACAATGGCAGGAATTATTGGAAAAAGAAGAGATAAAAAACAAATTTTTTACCATATAAAAAGTGAAGAGATTAAACAGATAATTGAATTTTTGCATGAAAAATATCTAAATAAGGAGAAAAAATGTGAAGAAAATTGTAATTCTGGGAGCTGGAACAGCCGGTACAATGATGGCAAACCACCTCTCAAGGAAAATCAATCATAAGTCCTGGCAAATAATAATAATTGATGAACATCAAACCCATTATTATCAGCCAGGATTTCTCTTTATTCCTTTTGGTACCTATTCAAAAAAAAATGTAATTAAGAAAAAATCAAAATTTATTCCCAAAAAAGTAGAATATATTTCTGAAAAAATTGAACTAATAGAGCCTAAAAAAAATTCTATTAAATTACAAAAAGGTAATTCAATTGAATACAATGTATTAATTGTTGCAACTGGCTGTAAAATCGTTCCAGATGAAATTGAAGGTTTGGCAGATGAAAACATCTGGCATAAAGACGCTTTTGATTTTTATACTATTGAAGGAGCATTGGCACTTCAAAAAAAATTCGAGAATTTCAAAGGTGGTAAGTTGGTAGTACATATTGCTGAAATGCCAATTAAATGCCCTGTTGCTCCATTGGAGTTTGCCTTTCTTGCAGATTCATTTTTTACAAAAAAGGGTATCCGGAATGATATTGAGTTAACCTATGTTACACCTTTGTCTGGCGCTTTCACAAAGCAAAATTGTTCCACTGTACTTGGATATTTACTAAATGAAAAAGGTATTAAATTAGTTCCGGATTTTAACATTGAAAAAGTTGACAGTAATGCAAAAAGAATTATATCCTATGATGAAAAAGAGATTGATTTTGATTGTCTTGTAACTATTCCTACCAATATGGGTGATGATCTGATCGAAAACTCTGATATGGGAGATGAACTGAATTTTATTCCAACTGAAAAACATACATTGCAATCAAAGAACAATGAAAATATTTTTGTGATTGGTGATGCTACTGATCTACCCAGTTCTAAGGCTGGATCTGTTGCCCATTTCCAGGCTGAAGTATTGACACATAACGTAATGAATTTTATTAGAAACAAACCATTAAAGCCGGATTTTGACGGGCATGCAAATTGTTTCATCGAATCTGGATTTGGCAAAGCCTTTTTAATTGATTTTAATTATGATGTTGAGCCTGTTGAAGGAAAATTCCCATTTCCAATTATCGGTCCGATGTCATTGCTAAAAGAATCAAGACTGAATCATTTTGGGAAATTGGCATTTAGACATATATACTGGAATGTATTGTTACGAGGATTACCGATGCCAGGTATTCCAACACAAATGAAAACCTGGGGAAAAAAACTATAAGGTAATGTAAAAAGTTTATGAAAAAATCAGAATTCAAGTATAATTAAAGGAGAAAAAAATGGCTGTAAAAATGTATTCTGGAAAAGAAATTGAAGTGAATGACGAAGGATATTTTTTAGAACCTGATAAATGGTCTGGGGAAATTGCTACAGAAATTGCTACAGAAATAGGCATAGTTCTTACAGAGGAGCATATCAAAGTTATAGATTTTCTTAGAAATGATTTCAAATCAAAAGGCAGTTTGCCGACGATGCGTAGAATAAAAAAAGTGGGTGGTATTCAGACAAAAGATTTATATCGTTTATTTCCTGAAGGTCCATTAAAAAAAGCATGTAAAATAGCAGGTTTGGCAAAACCTGCAAGTTGTATCTAATATAAGGAAAACAGGAGGATAATATGTCAGAAGATAAGATCAAAAAGATATCAATTGTTTGTTCAAAGGGTTCTTTGGAAGGAATTTACCCGGCCCTTATTATGGCAAATGGTGCAAGAATGGAAGGAATTGAAGCATCTCTATTTTTTACTTTTTTTGGAATGGATGCAATTACTAAAAAGAAAATGCATAAAATTAAAGTTGCAACTGTTGGCAATCCTGCCATGGGGATTCCTACCATTATTGGTGCAATTCCTGGAATGTCAGCAATGGCAACAAAAATGATGTCTAAACAAATGGATGAATTGGATATCCCACCTATTCCTGAATTCATTGAGATGATACATGATGCCGGTGGAAAAGTGTTCGCTTGTAAAGCCAGTGTTGATATGTTCAAATTAAAAAAGGAAGATTTTTGTGATGAAGTGGATGATATATTGACAGTAGGTCAATTTTACGAACTTTCAGCAGGAGCACAAATTATTTTCACTTAGCCAAGATTACCTGTTGACAAAATATATATTATTATCTACTTTTACATCATGTGGTTTTTAAAACAATTATTAAAAGTGGGGTTGTTATGCTAACAAATCGTAAAGAAATTGTTATTTCAATTATATCTTTTCTTGGAGTTTTAATTATTGTTTTTGCTGTTTTTGGATTTAATAATAAAAATCGTTCAAGAGTCTATATAAATTCAGAAGGTGAAACCATTGCAGTTGGTCAGTGTGCAACCTGCCATACAACAGCAACACCCGGAATTGTAAACCAATGGGCAGATGGTAAAATGGTAACTGAAGGTGTTACATGTATTGATTGTCATAATGCTGACAAATTGAAGCAGTATGGTACAAGCGAAGATATTGAAAAGAATTTAATTTCTCATAATGGATATGAAATTATTAATAAACCGACTCCGGCCAATTGTAATGAATGTCATAATAAACAAGTTACGGAATTCACCCGTTCCGGACATGCCGGGAAATCATGGTTGTCAGTAGTAGGTTCAGATGCTTTTACCGAAACTCAACTTAAAATGATAAAACTACATCATCCGGAAAAATTCAAAAAAGGTGATTTTGTTAAACATAATGGTTTAGCAGCAGTTGAAGCCTCACAGATTGAAGGTGATTTTGCAATTCGACTTAGTTGCAAAAGATGTCATGGTATTGGTGCCCCGAATCCGGATATGAGTATTGGAAATTGCAGTGATTGTCATTTGCGCCATAATTTTAGTATTGCCCAGGCAAGAGAGCCTAAAACCTGTGGGCAATGTCATATTGGTCCGGATCATCCACAGATTGAGATTTGGGAAGAATCAAGTCATGGGGTTGTATTTCGTAACAGAGCAGATAAATATAATCTTGATAAAAGCAACAAGGACATGAGAGTACAGGATCAGGATGCTCCCACATGTGCAACATGTCATATGGCTGGTTTTAAAGGTAGTGGATTTACTCATGATGTAAATTCCAGAAGTGCCTGGCATTTGCATTCATCATTTTCAACTGCCCGACCCGGTTGGAAAATAGCGAGAGCATCAATGGAAAATACATGTTTATCATGTCACGATGAAGAGTTTGTAAAAAGACATTTTTATAATTGCGACAAATCTGTACAGGATGTAAATGTAAAAAATAATAAAGGTAAATTTTGGGCAAATGTTCTAATGGATACCGGTAATCGCACAAAAGCCGCATTTGATGAAGAAATTGATTTTGTAATTTTTGATTTATGGCATCATTGGGGAAGAACAGCTAAGTTTGGCACCTTTATGCTTGGTGCTGATTATGTTCAATGGCATGGAAATTATGAACTTCAAAGAGATTATTCTCACCTTATGGATTTTACAAAAGAAAAAATTGGGAAAGAAAAATTTATAGATCTAAAGGATATTTTAGACAATAATAAAGCTGAACTATTGTCAAAATATTTTTCTGGTGATCAATTAAAAAAATATCAACAAATTCTTACTGAAATTTATGATTATGATAAAATATACAATGACACACCATTAGGAAAAGATTATTTAGAAGTAAATGTTGATAAAAATCATTTAGAGAAAAAACAGTTGTAAAAAGTTGGGAGCTGTAATGTTATTTCAAGATACACTCTTAGATATTAAAATCGGGAAAAGAACTTTTTTCTCCATTTCTCAAAATCGTCTTTGGCTTTTTTTTCTTGCTTTTAATTTTGCCTTTCTTACTTTCGATACTTATATAGCTCATTTTTTGGGACATTTTTTTGATGTTTTTATTAGTGACGCCACTAATCCGGCTGACACAAATATTGCATTAGGGGAATATATACCAGTTATATTTTCCCTGATTTTTGGAATATCTGTTCTAATATTGGCCATAACTGATATAAAAAGCAAAAAAATTAAAAATTGGATAAAGCTATTATCCTATTTAAGTATAATAATTGGATTACTTGGATTTTATTATCACATATCTCATAATTTTTTCTTTACAAAAGTAAATGTTGTAGAAAATATTATTTTTGGTCCGCCTTTGTTGGCACCTCTTATGTATATTATCTTATCTTTATATATTTTGGCAATACTAAGAGAAGATTCTCTTACTTTATCCTTTATTCAAAAAAAGAAGAGAAATACATTTTTAATTTATCTGACTGCGGTGCAAGTATTAATTGTTGTTTTGTTATCAACTTTTGAACATTCTCATAATTATTTTTCCTCAATTTATGAATGGATACCAATAGTTATTGGATTTTTTGCATTTTCTTTTTTATTATTTAGCCCAACTTTATTAAATGATAAAGGAAAATTCAATAAAGGATTATTACCAAAAATATATTTTACCATAATAATAGTATTTTTAATGACAGGAATCTGTGGATTTGGTTTTCATATTTACAGAAACGCAATGCAGCATATTCCCGGAGTTTCCAAATATTTCAAATCTTTTGTGGGTAGTCCGATTTTTGCACCATTATTATTTGCTAATCTTAGTATATTTATGATATTAGTATATTTTAAAATTAATAGCGAAGATAAGCATAAATAAAAATAAATTACGAATAAAATTAAGGATATCAAGTGGCTAAAGGTACAATGAAATACCTATCAAAAGGGTATAACATTAAGATTAAAGACAACTCATCAAGTGAAATTGTAAATGTAAAGTTTCCCCAAAAAATTGCAATTAAGCCCACTGATTTTATTGGGATAAAACCAAAACTTGAAGTTGAAATTGGTGATACTATCAAATCCGGCGACGCTATTGCACACCATAAGTATAATCCATTAATTAAAATCACAGTACCTGTAGGTGGAAAAATCCTCAATATAGTAAGGGGACAACGACGGGTAATTACAGAAATAGAGATAGGAACTGATAGAAATACAGAAAAAAAACAATTCAAGATACCAAAAAAATTACAACAACAAAATATTTTAAATATTTTGTTAGAATCAGGCCAATTTTTATTTTTTAAACAACGTCCCTTTAATACTATTTGTAATCCCGATATTCTTCCACGTGATATATTCATTTCCGGAATGGATACAGCTCCGTTAGCAGCTGATGAAAACATTTTGATTGATAATGATGACTATTTTCAAAAAGGATTAACAGTCTTATCACATCTAACATCCGGTCAGGTACATCTGTCTACAAAACCGGAGAAGAAAAAATTATTTGACAAATTTCAGGACATTACACTCCACCAGTTCGATGGACCGCATCCCGCTGGCAATGTTGGTGTTCATATTCATCATATTTCACCAATTCTTAATCGTGATGATGTTGTTTGGACATGTAACATTAAAGGAGTCATGCAGATAGGAAAACTATTTACCAAAAGTACTTTAGATCCTGAGATCTTAGTGAAAGTTTCCGGGAATGAATCAAATAACAAATATTTTCGCACTGTAATGGGTGCTGATGTTTCTTCTTTTCTAACAGCAAGTAAAAATTCCCGCATTATTTCAGGTAATGTTTTAACAGGAACAAAAATTGAAAATAATGGATATCTTGGATTTTTTGACAGTTTAATATCAATTATTCCCGAGGCAAAACAACCCGAATTTATTGGTTGGATAAAACCGGGGTTTTCAAAAGAGAGTAAATCCAAAACCTTAGCGTCAAGTTTTAATCCATTCAAAAAATTCTATAAACCGGATACCAGATATCATGGTAGTCAAAGGACCTTTGTGTCCTCCGGGAACTATGAAAATGTATTACCTATGGATATTTATCCGGTTTTTTTAATGAAAGCAATTTTAGCAAAAGATATTGAAGAGATGGAAAGTCTTGGAATTTATGAATTAGTAGAAGAGGATATCGCTCTATGCGAATACATTTGTCCATCAAAAATTGAATGGCAAGATATATTGTCTCAAGGTTTGGCTTTAATTGAAAAAGAAGGATAGTATTTTTTAACAACAAAGGTTGTAACTGAAAAGAAATTGAGAAAATTATTAATCTATAAAATATTCATTTGGAGGCAATATGAACATCACAACAACTTATATGGGATTGAAACTCAAAAACCCGATCATTGTAGCAAGTAGTGGTTTATCAAAATCAGTAGATGGTATTAGTAAACTTGCTGATGCTGGTGCTGGTGCTATTGTGATTAAATCTTTATTTGAGGAGCAGGTGCTCGCCGAGACACAAGAAATTGAAAAACATATTGGTCTGGATTCACATACAGAAGCGCTTGACTATATTAGAAATTACGGATCACAGAATAGTGCCTTAGAATATTTGAATCTAATTAAAGAAGCAAAAAAAGCCGTTTCTATCCCCATAATTGCAAGTTTAAACTGCATCTCATCAAAAGGTTGGATAGATTATGCTAAAAAATTAGAGAATAATGGTGCAGATGGACTGGAACTTAACATTGCCTTTATTACCAACGACCCAAAGAGTGATAGCAAAGAAATTGAATCAAAATATTATGATATTGTGGAACAAATTACACAACAGGTATCAATCCCTATATCTATTAAACTCGGGCCTTACTTTTCTTCATTGGCTCATTTTACACAAGGTCTGAAACAACGTGGAGTTCAGGGGATAGTACTATTTAATAGATTTTACCGGATGGATTTTGATATTAACAAAATAGATCTGGTTTCCGGTTCACGGTTTAGCTCGCCCAGAGAGATTTCTTTACCTCTACATTGGATATCTTTACTTTCATCTAAAATAGAATGTGATTTTTCAGCATCGACGGGCATTCATGATGGAGAAGGCGCGATCAAACTTTTATTGGCAGGAGCAAAAACAGTTCAACTTTGTTCAACTCTTTATAAAAACAAATTTACCCGGATTGGAGAAATTCTTAAGGATATAGAGGAGTGGATGAACAAACAAAATTTTGAATCTTTAGACTCATTTCGTGGAAAACTTAGTCGGGGCAAATCTGATCAATCTGAGAAGTTTGATCGCTTGCAGTATATAAAAGCAATTGTGGGTATTGAATAAAAAGAATTATAAAGGATATAAATGTTCAAATTACTACAAAAACTCAAACCACATTTTGAAAAAGATGGAAAATTTCATCTGTTTTTTCCTGTTTTTGAAATGGCAGAAACAATACTTTTTGTATTACCATCAAGAACAAAAAAAGGTGCTCATATCAGAGATGCATTAGATATGAAGCGATTCATGTTTTTAGTGGTAATTGCTGCTACTCCGGCATTTCTTTTTGGAATTTTTAATGTAGGCTATCAATATTTTTTAGCTGCCGGGATAAATGCGACTTTTTTAGATATAGTGCTAAAAGGATTATTTATAGTATTACCGATATATATTACAGCACTGGTTGTCGGTGGTCTTTGGGAAGTATTATTTGCAGTTGTGAGAAAACATGAGGTTAATGAAGGATTTCTTGTTTCCAGTTTTCTGATACCAATGATTGTTCCACCAACAATTCCCTTATGGCAGGTTGCAATAGCTACATCATTTGGGATTGTTATTGGTAAAGAAGTATTTGGCGGTGTTGGAATGAATATTTTTAATCCTGCACTTGTTTCCAGGGCTTTTCTCTTTTTTGCATATCCAAAATCAATTTCCGGTGACAGTGTCTGGACATTATTCCCGGAAAAAGTTATAGATACTTACACAACAGCAACTCCATTGGCAATAATCAGTGAAACACACCATGGAACAGTTATAGATACACTTGTTACAAAGGGTTATACTTTTTGGGAAATGTTTATAGGGATAATTCCAGGAAGTATCGGAGAAACGTCCACCCTGGCTATATTTCTTGGCGCAATAATGTTATTAATCACTGGCATTGCAAGTTGGCGTATTATGCTGTCAGTGTTTGCCGGCGGGATTGCCATTTCCTTCTTATTTAATGTTTTATCGCCAGATGCATCTCATATTTTTGCAATTCCTTTTCATTATCATTTGGTAATGGGTGGTTTTGCTTTTGGCGCTGTTTTTATGGCAACAGATCCGGTTAGCGCATCAGCAACCAATACGGGAAAATATATCTATGGATTTTTAATAGGTGTAATTGCATTGTTAATCAGATGCCTGAATCCGGCATATCCGGAAGGAATGATGTTGGCAATTTTATTTATGAATTTATTCGCTCCACTAATAGACTATTTTGTACTTTCATCTCATAAAAAAAGGAGGTTGAAACGTGCAGCAAAATAAATATTATTCATTCATTTTTATTTCTATAATCACAATTCTGTGTGGCGGGTTATTATCAATAACATCCATGGTGTTACATCCAAAGCAGGAATTAAATGAAATTGTGGAGATGAAAAAAAATATCCTTAAAGCTGTCGGCATTTTTAATAATCAAACAAAAATGAGTCAAAATGAGATTCTTGATTCATTTGACAAATCAATTGAAAGCATGATCGTAAACTTTAATGGTCAGAATGTAAAACTTCCTGCTGGAGTTACAATCGATAACATTAATCCTGAATTGGAAGAACAAAAAAATAAAGAACAGCAATATCTCCCAATTTATATACTAAAGAAAAATGAAGATTTCGAAGCCTATTGTATTCCGATTTTTGGTAAAGGCTTATGGTCAACAATCTATGGATACCTGGCTTTGGAGAAAGACCTTGAAACAATTAAAGGTGTTACATTTTACAAACAGGGAGAAACACCAGGTTTAGGTGCTGATATTGCTACTGAACGGTTCACAAAAAACTTTCAGGGGAAAAAAATATTTGATGAGAATGGAAATTTAATCTCTGTAAAAATTATCAAAGGCAAAGTAGGAGAATCAACTCCAAACCACATACATAAAGTTGATGGAATTAGTGGCGCAACTAAAACCTGTGATGGAGTCAATGATTTTATCATAAAAGATTTGAAAAAATATGAACAGTTTTTATTAAAGAACAGAGATAAGAGTTAGGGACTTGTTTATGTCAAATAAAAAAATATTAGTTGAGCCGATAATAAAAAATAATCCAATAACAATCCAGGTTCTTGGAATTTGTTCGGCATTGGCGGTTACCTCTCAATTAAAACCCTCAATTGTGATGGGAATCTCGGTAACTGTTATAATAATGTTTTCCAACATCATTGTTTCTATGATTAGGCAATGGATTCCAAAAAATATCAGAATTATCGTGGAAATGACTGTAATTGCTACAATGGTAATATTAGTTGACCAGTTTTTGCGGGCTTTTATGTTTGATGTTTCAAAACAATTATCTGTTTTTGTCGGATTGATTATCACAAACTGTATAGTTCTGGGGAGATTGGAAGGATTTGCGCTACATAATAAAGTAATGCCTTCTTTGTTTGATGGACTGGGTAATGGTTTTGGATATGCTTTGATACTGATAATTATTGGTGGCATGCGCGAGTTATTTGGGTCAGGAAAACTTCTGGGCATTCAGATAATTCCCCAATGGCTCTATAACGTGGGCTATGTTGATAATGGGTTGCTGATGCTTGCACCGGGTGCATTTTTTCTTCTGGGACTTTTGGTATGGTTGCAGCGTTCTATTACAAAACAATACGAGGAGGATTAACTGATTGAATTTGAGGAAAAATGAAAATTAATTATCATGTAAATCGAGTTAATTCTGTCAACAAAAAGGAAAATAAATGGAATTAATAAATCTATCTATTAAAGCAATCTTTGTAGAAAATATATTATTGGCATTTTTCCTTGGAATGTGCTCATATCTGGCAGTATCAAAAAAAGTTTCGACAGCAATAGGCCTGGGAATCGCAGTGATTTTTGTATTAACAATTACTGCACCTGTAAATTGGTTGGTTTACACTTTTATTTTAAAAAAAGGCGCTCTTGTCTGGCTGCACCCATCTTATGCAGAGATTGACCTTTCATTTTTAAATTTCATTGTATTTATAGCAGTTATTGCCTCTATGGTACAGATTGTTGAGATGGTAGTAGAAAAAATTTCTATGAAATTGTATCATGCTCTCGGAATATTCCTACCATTAATCACAGTAAATTGTGCAATTCTTGGCGTTGCTCTTTTTATGGTAGAGAGAAATTATAGCTTAGCAGAAACAACCGTTTTTGGAATTTCATCCGGCTTTGGGTGGTTTTTAGCAATTATTTCCATGGCAGCAATTCGTGAAAAATTACGTTATTCAAATATCCCAAAAGGATTGCGAGGACTTGGAATAACTATGCTGATAACCGGTTTGATTGCTATGGCTTTTATGTCATTTTCAGGAATAAATATTTAGGAAATTTTATGTTAACTCTTTTTACAAGTCTAATTATTATAATTTTTGTTATTGGGATGCTTAGTTTTGCTTTGCTCAGAAAAGAAAAACGTCATGGAATTGCTGGCTGCTCAGGGACTTGTACAGCATGTAACTCGAATAGAAAAAATGATTT
>JAOZSR010000018.1:39556-51147 GCA_029939575.1 Fidelibacterota bacterium | reverse complement strand
CGAACCTTCCGAAGATTTTATGTGTCACTCTGAGTGAGGCACGAACGAAGAGTCCCATTTTCTTTTGCAATGGCTGGCACAATCTTCGGAAGGTTGAAACAAACATATGGAGAATCCTATATGGAGTGCATTATCCGTGATAATGCAAGTGTAAGATTAGTAAAGTATTCACATCAACATAGTTGATGTACTCCATAAAATAACTCCAATAATTCCAGTGCAAAATTAATTACACAGAATTTAAACAGAAATAATATAGACAACTATTTTTAATTCAATCACTCTAATATAGTTTGAAATGTTTTTTCAAATTATTAAATTAATTATCTAAGAAAATTTAACTGTTTTTTAAAAAATTAAAGTACTAAATGTTCAGGATAAAAATGAAACAAAATTTTATAACTTTTATATTATTAATTTTAATAGTATTAGCGAGTTGCCAAAAAAAACTAAATATAGTTACATCAGACTCTGTTAAAGCAAAAGACTTGTATTATCAGGGAAATGAACAAACTCAAAAACTCAATTATTCAAAAGCTTTGGAATTTTATGAAAAAGCAGTAGAAGAAGATTCCCTTTTTGCTATGGCATATTTAAAAATTTATGAATCAAGATACAGCTTAAGATTATTAAATAACATAGAACATTATATTTCTCGTGCCTTTGAATTTTCAGAAAATGCTTCAGAAACAGAAAAATTAATTATAAAATTTTACTATTTCAGCCATCATAATAACTTTGAAGCAACTAAAAAATATTTAAAACAACTCTCAGATAATCACTCTCATCACTTTGAAGTCAAAATTATTTTGGCCGGACAAGCCTGGAGAAATTTAGAATACACTAAAGCCAGGGAAATGTACCAGGAAATTCTCAGACAGGCGCCTAATTATATTAACGCATTGAATAACATCGGATATATTTACGCCAATGAGGGATACTTTAAAGAAGCTATTAAATATATCCAAAAATACCAGAAAGCAGCCCCTGACCAACTAAATCCTTATGACAGTTTGGCTGATATATATCTTTATCTCGGAAAATACAATAATGCTATTACAATTCTGGAACAAATAATAAAAACTCATTCTAAACAAATTGAAAACAATGACTATATGGGAATTGTAATTTATACTCGCCTTTCTACAGCATATTCCAAGTTAGGAATGTATAAGAAAGCCTTAAAAATCTTAGATAAGGCTGAAAAACTATTTCCCCATATAAATCAGACAAAAATAATCTCACAATATAGATTTACCCTTTATGAACAACTTGAAAAACCTGAAAAAATGAAGCTTGAATATCAAAAATTCAAGTCGTTTATTACAAAAATCCTATCTCATTATTATGAATCCAGAATTTACTTACAGGAAGAAGATTTTTTTAATGGGATGGCTAGCATAGATTCACTCTATTCTTATAGTGAAAAAATTATTAGTTCTGCTCCTAAAAGGGAATTTCTGGCTCAAACTACTTATCTTGATGGAAAATTTGATTTTGCATCAGGGATGTTTAAAGTGGCCAGGGAAAAATTTAATAATGCAGCAGCTACAATTTATAATGCTTTATATGCTCCAAGATATCAAATAATGGAATATATTTCGGCTGGTGAGGCTGGTGATTATTCGACTGCCATTGAAGGATTAAATAAAATACTGACTATTAATCCAAATAATGCAAAAGCAATATATTATGTGTCAAAATTTTATTATCAAAACAAACAATATATAGAAGCAGAAACCAGTCTTGATATTTTCTTCTCAATATGGAAAAATGCTGATAATGATTTGAAACTAATAAAGCAAGCAAAGGTTTTGAAGCAAAAATTGATTCGGGTACAGAATTCTTAATCTTAAAATTGCAAATTTAATATAATTTATTTTTCCCTGATCCATTGCAATATTTCCGGTAAAGTTGGTCTTTTACCATATAACAAAATTGCAACTCTAAAAATTTTTCCGGCAATAAACAATGTCAATACAACTGAAATCATTAACAAAATTAATGTTGAAATTATTTGCCATAATGGAGGCATAACAGATCCAATTCTTAATATCATCAGGTAAGGAGTTAACAATGGAATAAAGGATAGAACTATTGTTGTTAAAGAATTTGGATTAGAAATAACATAAGATGATATCATTATAGGAATTACACAAACAATTGATAAAACAGATACCGCCTGTTGGGCCTCCTGTTCAGAATCAAATATTGACCCTATTGCAGCAAAAATCGAAGCCCACAGCAAATAGCCAAAAATAAAATATAATAAAAATATTATGATCTCAGGCCCGGTTATAATTTGTATATGCTGATATATAGAAGTGGCTATTAAAACAATTAAATAAAAAACAATTTGAGTAAATCCAACAAGTCCTATTCCTAAAATTTTTCCTGTCATTAATTCTGTAGGAGTTACTGAAGAAAGTAATATTTCAACCAACCTGTTAGAACGTTCCCCAATAACACTTCTCATCAGGATTTGACTCGACATAAAAATCGAAAAGAAAAGCATCATAACAAAAATAATTGGTAAAAGAAAAGAGAGTATTTCGTCAACTTCTTTTTGCTCACCTTTGTTATCTTCAAAAATTCTAAAATCAATTTTGCGGGTAATGTTTTCAATTTGCACCGGATTAATATTATTATTTATCATTCTTTGAGAAGTTAATACTGTATATATTGCATTTTGAATTTCTCCAATATCCTTATAATTAGCAATATTTTTGGAATAAAAATTAACAATATTTGAATCAAGAACATGACTGTTAAGAACAAAATAAGCAGAAATATATGAAGAATCTAATAATGTTGATGCCCGCTCTTTTAATTTGGATAAATTTCCTTCCTTAAAAATAATTACCTGATATTTGGGCTGTCCCTTTTTCGAATTTATTTTATCTTCTAACTCAATTTTAATCTTTTCCCCAAGATATTTTGTCTCATCTATAATTGAAATAATTTTTACTTCATCATCAGGAATATCCTCAATTAAAGTTGGAATAAACATTGAACTAATCATTATTAAAGGAAAAAGCAAAGTAGATATTATAAACCATTTTGATCTTATTCTGGAGATATATTCCCAATGTGCTATTGATAACAGATTCCTCATAAGTCCGTCTCTTTATTTACCTGATCAATAAATATTTGCTCGAGGTTAGGTTCACAAAGTTTAAAATGTCTTATTTCTGCAATGGTCATAATTTCTTTCAAAACATCATTTAATAATACATTATTACCAATTTCTGCTTGAAGAATATTCTCTGATATTTCAATATTTCGAAGGCTATTGCATTTTTGCAATTTCTTTTGATCACCGGAAAACTCAACTTTTACAGACCGTAATCCATAATTTTTCTTTATCTCAGTCAGATTACCATGCAAAACCTCATGTCCCCTGTTTATCAGGCAAATTTGGCTACACATCTTTTCAACCTGCTCCATTTGATGCGTAGAAAAAATTATTGTAACGCCTTTTGAATGTAAGTCATTAATGATTTCTTTCAATATTAATTGATTGACCGGATCAAGTCCGGAAAAGGGCTCATCCAGAATAATCAACTCCGGTTCATGAACGATTGATAGAATGAACTGTACTTTTTGTTGATTACCTTTTGATAATTCTTCAATTTTTCGATTACTATAACTAGTTAAGCCAAATCGTTTGAGATATTTATTAACATTATTCAAGGCAACAGAGCGGCTAATTCCTTTTAAAGAAGAGAGATAAACCAGGGTTTCCTGTAATTTCATTTTTTGATATAACCCTCTTTCTTCCGGCAGATACCCAATTTTTAGATAATTCTTCCGTTTAATTTTTTTCCCATGAAAAAAAATCTCACCTGAATCAGGTTGGATAATATTCATTATCATTCTGATTGTAGTTGTTTTTCCGGCGCCATTAGGTCCAAGTAAACCAAAAATTGAATTTTCAGGAATATGAATATTCAGATTTTCTACTGCTTTTGTGCCTTTAAAATGTTTTACAATATTCTGCAGATTTAGCATAAGTTATTATACCAATTATCTCTATAATGATAAATTTTTGCCATGGGTAGTGCTAATTCCAATTATTGCCCTTGATATTGATAAAAGTCAATATATCCTTAGGTAATGAATTTGATAAATCGTCTTTTCCCAACCTTAACAATATATTCTTTGGAAATTTCAAGTTCAAACTCAAAATCTGTGACTTTTTCGTCATTAACTTTAATAGCACCGTGCTTGATTAATCTTTTTGCTTCACCATTTGATTTGACCATATCATATTTTGTTAATAGTCTAAAAAGTTCGTTGTCCGCAGAAAGATTATCAATTTTAACTTCCTTAATATTCTCTGGCAATTTATTTTTACTAAAAATATTTTCAAAACTTTTCTGTGCTTCAAAAGAAATTTCTTCTGAATAATATGAGGTCACAATTGTCCGACCTAATTCTTTTTTCAATTTCATTGGATTGCAGGAAGGATCTTTTAGGTTTTGTTCAATTTCCTTTAGCTGATGTAAAGAATAATCTGTTACAAGTGTAAAATATCTTAGAATCATATTATCTGGTAAAGACATAACCTTTCCAAACATTTCTTCCGGTTTTTCATCTATTCCAATATAATTTCCAAGGCTTTTACTCATTCTCTTGGTTCCATCAAGTCCTTCAAGTACTGGCAAAGTTAAAATACACTGAGGCTCAATATTATACTCCCTTTGAATTTGACGGGCAGTAAGGAGGTTAAATTTTTGCTCAGTTGCACCTAATTCAAGATCCGCTTTTATAGCGACTGAATCATAACCCTGCATTAATGGATAAAAGAATTCATGTACACTTATAGGAGTTCCACCTTTATATCTTTTAGTGAAATCATCTCTTTCCAGCATCCTGGCTACTGTAAATTTAGAGGCTAAGTTCATGATTTCATTAAATTCCATTTTTGAAAACCAGTCTCCGTTGTATCGTATTTCAGTTTTATCCTTATCAAGAATTTTAAAAAATTGTTCTTCGTATGTTTGAGCATTTTCCATTATTTTTTCATGAGATAACCTAGGCCTGGTCGAATCTTTTTCGCTGGGATCACCTACCATCGCAGTATAATCGCCAACGATTAATACCACAGTATGACCCAGATCCTGAAACTGTTTTAATTTCCTTATCCCAACTGTATGCCCAAGATGAATATCGGGAGCAGTAGGATCAAATCCTTGTTTTACCCGAAGTGGTTTTCCTGTTTTTTTACACTTTTCTAATTTTTTTACTAATTCTTCTTCAGAAATTAATTCTTCTGTACCTTTTTTTATTATTTCAATTTGCTCTGTAATTGGTGGAAACATATTAAAAATTACCCTTTCTTAATCTATCAACTTCTCTTTTGGCTTCTTTATCAGCAAGTGACCTTCTTTTGTCATGTAATTGTTTTCCTTTTGCAATACCGAGTTCTAATTTAATTTTCCCACGATCATTAAAATAGAGTTTCAAAGGAATTAGTGTCACTCCTTTAATATCAACTTGCCTAAAAAGCCTTTTTATTTCAGCTTTATGAAGTAAAAGTTTACGAGTTCTTTCCGGTTCATGGTTAATATAACCACCATATTTATATTGGGAAATATGACAGTTGAACAGAAAAGCTTCATTGTTTTGAATTTTTATATAACTATCTTTAAGATTAATTTGTCCTTCACGAATAGATTTTACTTCAGTTCCTTTCAATTGAATTCCAGCTTCAATTTTATCAAGAATAGTATAATCATGGTAGGCTTTTTTATTCGTAGCAATATTATTTAGCTTAATCTTTTTCATGGCAAAAAAATTAACTTTTGTTTATAGATTTTGCAACACAAAATCTTGTACTATTGAAAATATTTATTTATATTTAGCAGCTTTTTAAGCCCAGGTGGTGGAATTGGTAGACACGCTAGGTTCAGGACCTAGTGTTCATTTTGGACATGCGAGTTCGAGTCTCGCCCTGGGCACATATTACTGTTAAATAATAATTTTTAAAAAATATTAAAACAGATTATTTATTAAATTTATTTTAAACCTGAGGCAGGTTCTATCTTTATTGTAAAAAGACTCGATTTATCCTTTTTCTTACTATCATCAAATAAATTAATTGATTCGACCGGTTTTATCTCAATACCAAGTCCGGCAAATTGATTTTCAACAGAACTAAAATCAATTTTACCTGAGTCGTACCTAAATGTACACAGACTGGCTTTTTCATCAATAAAAACAGTTTGAATGCCCTCAATAGTTTCAATAAATGATTCAATCTTCTTACTAATTTCACTATCTTCCATACCTTCAATATGAATAGTCACTAACTTAGTGTTTGCTGAAGAATTATGTCCAATAAAAATTGATACAATCAGAAAAAGAATCAAAAAAAATACAACATATAAATTTTTCCCTTGCTTCATAGAATACCCCAATAATATATTTAATATGTCTATACCCCTATAGACATTGTAATTTATAATAATAAAATTAACATACAAATATTTTTTTTGTTTGTTTAATAATTTATAATGACAATCTTTGCAACAATTATAACCGTTTCATAACAACTACAGTAGCATCATCTTCCCAATTTGTTGATGCTCCCCACGTATATACAGTTTGGAATATAATCTCTGATATCTCAGCAGAAGATTTATGCTGGTGTTTCAACACAATATCTTTTAAACGATTTAATTCAAACAACGATCCTTCGCTATCAATACGCTCGATAATACCATCGGTATACATTACCATAACCTCACCTGGTTGTAATCTTACATAAGAACGTTGTATCTGAATATTTTTCAAAAATCCAAGAACCATACCAGTTGCTTCCAGATCAGTTATTTTATCACCCTGTACTAAAAATGGTGCAGGATGCCCGGCATTTACATAAAAACAATGACCATTATTTTCGATTTCAGCCAAAAACAAAGAAACAAAATTGCTGGCATAAGTGCTTTGTTGTATTACATGATTAAGTTTTTTAACTGTATATGCAAGCTTGTATTCACTCGCTAATCCCATACGTAAACCAATTACCACGTCCCTGACCAGCAAAGCCGCAGGCAATCCATGACCACTGGCATCTCCAATACTAATACCAAAATTTCCCTCTTCAGGCTCAAAATATTCATAAAAATCACCTCCAACAAGAGTTGCAGGAATTGATTTGCCATATATATCATAACCTTTGATTTTGGGGGCTGAACGAGGAAGTAAACTTTTTTGGATTTGAACCGCCTGTTGTAATTCAGAATCCATAATATCTGAGAAAAGTCTAAAAGTTAAAGCCATTCTAACCGCATTCAGGAAAAGTGAAATTTCTTCCCGTATCCAGCCATCTAACAAAGCAAAAACCAATAATAATTGTCTTTCCGGAGTATTAATAGTAATTGCTGCTGGTGTAATATTATGGACATCATCAGCCAAATCAAAATAACTTCGCAGACCAATATCATTAAAAATATAGCTTCCATGCTTTATTACCTTTTGGATAGCAGGTGAATTTAACTGAATTTTTTTTGACCATTGATTTTCATTTAAAGAATAAATTTTTACAAATTCTTTATCCCGAAGATCGTAAATACAACCATCTACTATATTTAAATCTTTGCCGAAATTTTGTTCTAATTCAACAAAAATTGAGGAAATAAAATTTTCATGTGTTGCATCATTATTAATTTTCTTTAATAAAGCATCTAATTCTCTCGAAAAAGTTTTTGGATTATTCAAATCACCTCTCATTTTTTCAACATTTTCCCAATCGAAAACGTAAGGTTAAATTTGGTCATTTTCAATATATTTTTTTCCCACAATATTTTTAATTTTTTTTAAATTATTGCGTACTTGATAATAAGGTTTCGTGTATTAGACTGTTAAAAAATGTCAGTAAGGGATAAAATTTCATTGTTTAAACAATTCAGTTATCTTATATTTTGTGCGCTATGGAAAAAATGAATAAAAAGAAAAAATCAGACTTTATCAAAAAAATTTCTCTGCGTCCTATAAACTATATTATATTTGGAATTGGAATATTAGCAATAATTATCGGATATTTTGTTATGGCCAAAGGAGATACTAATAGTTTTCAAACACTTAGTATTGCACCAATAGTATTACTCATTGGATACCTGGTTATTATTCCTTTTTCAATTCTTTATAGGAAAAAGAGTAACGATAAAACTGATTTCACAAAATAAAATTAACTCAATATTGCACAAAATATTAGTTCTGAAAAGATAATCAGAACTAATATTTTGTTATTTATTGCTAAAATCGGGAAATCCACTAAGTCTTATTTGTATTTGTAGCAGATGATTTTTCTTTAGTAGTTACAGGTTTAGAATCTTTTGCAGTGCTTTTTGGTTTTTTTGTAGAATTAGTATTTTTATTTTTCTTATTAGCATAATCTGTGATATAAAAACCAGATCCTTTAAAAATCAAACCGGTACCACCACTAACTTTACGTTTTACACTCATATGGCTGCACTTGGGGCATATTCTAACAGGGTCTGCGGTCATTGGATGAAAAGCTTCAAACTCATGTCCACAATGTTCACAAAAATAATCATAAGTTGGCATAAATATTTTCCTTTAGGTTAAGTTACATAATATTGCTGAAACACTGACAATATCATCAACACTACAACCCCTGGAAAGATCATTCATAGGTTTTGCCAGTCCCTGGATAATTGGACCGACAGCTTCGCAATTACCTATTCTCTGAGTCAATTTGTATCCAATATTGGCAGCTTCAAGACTTGGAAAAACAAGAACATTGGCATTTCCTGCCACCGGACTTTCCGGTGCTTTTTTATTTGCAATACTTTGAACAATAGCTGCATCTGCCTGCAGTTCACCGTCAACCAATAAGTCAGGACGTTTTTCTCTTACAAGTTCAGTTGCTTCAATCACTTTATCTGCTGCCGGATGCTTGGCACTTCCTTTGGTAGAAAATGACAACATTGCAACTCTAGGTTCTTCACCAATAACATTTTTATGAGTATCAGCGGTAGCTATTGCAATATCAGCCAGTTGCTCGGCCGAAGGGTCAGGAATTACTGCGCAGTCAGCAAAACTCCACATATTTTTTTCATCAGGTGTGATCATAATAATATCACTTGAAACAGTTTTTATCCCGGGCTTGGTACCAATAATATGAAAAGCAGCACACATTACATCGCCGGTTGATGTAGCTGCACCAGCCAGACAACCATCTGCAAATCCTTTGTCAACCATCATTGCCCCAAAAAATATTGGATTTTTCATTATCTTTTTAGCAGTCTCAAAGGTCATTCCCTTTTTCTTTCTTTTCTCAGTATAAGTTGCAGCAAAATCATTAAAAGAACTAAAATTGTCCGGATCTACAATCTCAATATCACCAAGTTGAATTTCATTTTCCGCAGCAAGTGTTCTTATTTTATCCGGTTTCCCGATTAAAATTGGTCTGGCAATTTTTTCCACCATTAAAATACTGGCGCCTTGTAAAATCCGAATATCTTCGGCTTCCGGAAGAACTACACTTTTATTTAATTTTTTTGCCTTATTTCTTACATCATTTATAAATTTCATTTATTGCTCCTTATTTTTCTTATTAATTTATTTTTTACATATTCAGGTACAAAACAACTTATATCACCATCAAATTTTACAATCTCACGAATCATACTGGAACTTAAATATGTATTTTCTTCACTTGGCATAAAAAAGACAGTATCAACATCATTATCCAGATGGCGATTCATTAGGGCCATTTGAAATTCATATTCAAAATCAGACAACGCTCTTAAGCCACGAATAATGACACTGGCTCCAACTTTTTGAGCAAAATCAACAACGAGCCCGTCAAATTTTTCAACTTTCACATTTAAAATATCTTTGGTACATTCACGGATAATTTCAACTCTTTCCTCAGCATTGAAAAGTGGATCTTTATTGACATTTTTTACAACCGCAATATCAATAAAATCGAATACTTTTATTGCTCTTTCTAAAATATCAAGATGACCGTTTGTTATAGGATCAAAAGTTCCTGGATATATTGCTTTCTTCATTTTTACATCTCATAAAAAGTTATTTTTGTCTCACCAAAATTTTTTTCATCTTTACATTTTTCAACAAATTTTTCAGGAATAACAAAATTTTTGTCAGATTCAAAGACTATTTTTATTCCTGGTTGAAGTTTTTCAAACTCCTGAAACAATTGAAGAGTTTTATCATATTTATAGGGCGGATCAGCAAAAATCAAATCTGCATCTATTGGAGAATTTTTTAAAAATTGGATAACATCTCTACAAATTAGTGTAGTCTTGTCAAAAACATCCAAAGATTCAATATTCTCCTTAATAATATTAATATGATTTGCTTGTTTTTCAACAAATACACAATGATTAGCGCCTCTTGAAAGAGCCTCAAGTCCAAGATTACCTGTTCCTGCAAAAAGATCAATAATTCTTAATCCTGATAAATCAAATAATTTAGAAAAAATAGATTCTTTAACTCTATCTTTAGTAGGTCTAATGGATTTAGTATTTGGAGTATTTAATCTACGACTTTTATGCTTGCCTGCAATAATTCGTACCATAACTATTTACGAGGATAAATCCTTGCTTCTATTTTCAGATTAATCAACAAATCATCAAATTTAATTTTTTGCTTATTTTTAAAATGAATATTTTTAATCGCAAGATTTATATTTTCATCTAATAACTTTTCTATAAAACCAATAATTGCAGTTGCATTTCCCTTGCCGGTAATTTCTACTTTCCTGATTTTTGTAGTATCTTTTGTAAAAATTTTAACCGGATTAAGTTCTATACCTTCTTGCGCTGCCCAGAAACCAAGATGTTTTGCCATTTTCTCATCATCATAATGGATATATCTTTCCTCAATAACATAGGAGCCTTGATTTAAATTAAAAAATCCCATAACCTGAAAAGGATTTTGCTTATAAAGATTACTTTTCTCTACATAAAACAAGTCATTTTTTAAATTAGGAATACTACTTTTGAGATTTTTTTGTAAAAAATTTGCCCTATCATCAGATGAATAATATACAATAAAACTCACTTTTTCCTGGTTAATTCTCAAATAATCAAGAATTAATCCGGGATCAAAATTTTCAAAAATAACCTTTGTTAGAAAAAGAATATTTTTACCAATTAAAATTGTATTAATATTTTCTGCTGTTATTTCATCTTTTTGCTCAATTGATTTAGCAGACATAGCAATTTCTGTTTCGACTGTATCAATTATTTCTGATGTATCAACAACTGATATTTGCTCTTTAGAATTTGATTTAAATAAGGTATCAAAATTTTGAATAATATAATATCCACCGCTAAAAAACGCTAGAATAATGATAAAAATCACTAAATTTCTAATTATATTATTGTTACCTTTCCCGGAATCATCTTCAGAAGATGAAGCAACAGACGTTGAATTTGGAATAAACTCTTCACTGCTGGTTGTTTCTTCCACAACTTCTTGTTTTTCCAAGAATTCTTCCTGAACATTTATTTTTTCCTTTTCAGGAATATCTTCTATTATCTGACTTTTGACTGGTTTTTCATCATATTGAATTCCAGGTGTCGAGGCAT
>JAOZSR010000018.1:0-39546 GCA_029939575.1 Fidelibacterota bacterium | reverse complement strand
AATTTAATCATCAATACCTCCTGAAATTTCTCTTGAAATTAACCCTATTAAATCTAAGTATTGTAAATTATTATCCTTGACAAAATCATCATCTATCTCAGAAATTTCAAAATTATCTATAGGATCTATAATCCTAAGATTCTTAATATTATATTTCTGAATATCATTAAATAATTTACAGTCAGATTGATTGGAATAAATATACAATTGGTCCAAACAATCAATATTGATTTTTGGTTTTTTTATTAGTTGGGACAGTTCAAATAATATTTGTTCAACACTTTGATCTGTTGATGAAGATTGAATTATTTCATATTTTTCATCTTTTGAAAAAACAAATTCAACAAAATGGCTAATTTCTCCGGATTCTACTGTAATAACTTGTTGGTTTTCATTTTCATTGCCAACAAGCCATACTCCCCAATTATTTTGAATTGGTTTTTCCAAAAAATTAATTGCATTTGCTGCTGAAAAAAGGTTTAAATCCAAAGTTAAAATATTTAATCCGACCGGTTCGGCGGCTTTCATAAATATCTTGCCTAATTCTTTATAATAAGAAACCGTTAAATATTTTTTAATTGTATCTTCATCTTTGAAAGCAATTGGATAATATTGGATAAATTTCTTTTTATAGATATCTCCGAAACGTCTTTGGCTTTGTTTATCCAAAATTGCTTTGGTTTCTTCCGGAGAAAATCCAACATCAAGAGTATTAAGATAAATGTCTGTCCAACTGGCAGGAATGGATATTGAAATATTTTTATCGGAAATAGTAATATCCTGGCTAATCTTACTTAATAATTCCTTTAATATACGAAAAAAATCATTTCCAAATATATCTGTAGGCAAACCCGGTTCAGGATATTTCTTCCTTTTAATAAAATCAATTAAATAGGAAGAATCATTTTTGGAAATTTGGCTATATGCGTAATATTGTTCAGAAAAGCTTAGACAAATCATATTAATTCACCTTAGAATTATTACCAACTTTTTTCCCCATTTTCAATATATCCGTAAGATGTATCTTTAAAGGCAAATACAAAGAATCGTGGTGATTTATATTCACCTTTTAACGGGTCTTTAATTATGACATTTTCGCTATCAGCAATAATTAAGAATTTTTCTTCAATTAATGGCTGGTATGCTAATTTTTCTTCAAGATAATAGGGACGATAGTAAGTATTTTTCTGAATTCTTTTTTGAATATCTTTGCTAAGTAGAGAATCATATTTAAAACCTGCAACATTATTTGCATTTACAAATAATGTATCATAAATAAACAACTCATCATTATACTTTAATACCTGGTAAATTGTATCAACTACTGAATCTTTCTTGAGATACGAAAATGCAAAAGTAGTGTCAAAACTTAAATAAAATCTTTGAGTCACATCGAATTCAAAATCACCTTCTGGCAATTTAATAGTTTTTAACCCGTAAAAATTACTATCTGCCATAGTACTATCCCTAACTGCAGTCAAAACTTTCATCGCCAAAACAGGGTCAGTCTGATAATTTCCAGCCATTCCCCTATAATATTTTTGTACTTTATTAACAATTGTCATCCTTTTTCTTCCTAACTCTCTGAAATAATCCTCTTCTTCCCAGATTACAGATGGAAGATAAATAACTAAGATTAAAACAATTATTAACAAACCTGCAATAAAACTCAGTACTTTCCCCAACATTGGTTTGTACTCAAACTCATCTGCATAATCATTTTGGACTTCTACTTTTTTTTCTTTAGTCAACGGTAACCTCACCTTTAATTTTTTTTATAGTTTTTTTCCCAATTCCCTTAACATTTTCTAAATCTTCAATTTGTAAAAATTTCCCATTTTGATTTCTATATTTCAAAATTTTCTCTGCTGTCACAGGTCCAATTCCTTTAATTTTGCACAATTCTTTTTGATCTGCTGTATTGATATTGATTTTAATCCCATCTTTATTCTTATTTTCATGAATTTTATTTAAATAAAGAGAATCAACTTCCAACTTCTTGTTTTTAAACTCAATAGCATATCTTGAAGTATCTTCAATTGCAAAGTTTATTTCTGATTTCAAATAATTTTTCCCAAGATGAATGCCACCTCCAACCACAAAAGCTGTAATCAGGAATAACATTACCATTTTTTCTTGGCGTGTGAAATTTAACATTTTTCTTAAAAAATAAAAAATATTCCTACAAAAATATATTTTTTTATACTTCCTATTGGATTTTACTAAATCTTCCGGATTTTTTAAAAACCTGCCCTTCTTTTTCCTGGAGTTCTTTATAAAGTTTTTTCTCTTTCCCGGAAATATTTATTGGGATGTCAACTTTGACCCGGATTATCTGATCTCCTTTTCCATGTTGATGTAAATGTGGGATTCCACGTTTTTTCATACGTAACATTTTTCCTGCCTGTACACCAGCTGGAATTACCAACTTAACTTTTCCACTCAAAGTTGGGACTTCAACTTCAATTCCAAGAACTGCTTCTGCCGGAGTTATATGAAGATCTAAAAAAATATCATCATCATTTCTAATAAAAATATCATGCTCTTTTTCATCAAAAACAACAATTAAGTTACCCCTGGCTCCATTCCGGATACCTATATTTCCCTCGTTCCGCATAGTTAGATAATGTCCAGCACTGATTCCAGCAGGAATTTCAACTGATATTTCTTTTTGTTTCTTTATTCTTCCGTCACCTCCACATTTCGGACAGCGATTTTCTATGATCTTACCTTCACCATAACAATTTGAACATGGACGAACATTTACGACCTGACCAAAAATAGAGCGGGATACTTCCCGTACTTCTCCTGCACCACGGCAAACCGGACAGGTTATTGTAGAACTACCTTTTTTACCACCTGATCCGGAACACTCATCGCAAGGTTCCAGACGTTTGATTTTAATTTTTTTAGTCTTGCCGGTGCTGGCTTCTTCCAAAGTTACAGCCAGACGCATCTTCAAGTCACTTCCTGCAGTATATCGACTGCCAGATCTGGATGATGATCTTCCACCACCGGAAAAAACATCTTCAAAGCCGCCAAAATTACCAAAACCATCCATAAAAGTACGTAAAGCGTCAGATAAATCAAATCCAAATCCGCCACCGCCAAATCCACCGGCGTTAAATCCACCACCCTTTAATCCACTGTGGCCAAACTGGTCATACTGTTGCCTTTTTTGGCTATCCAATAAAACGGAATAGGCTTCTGAAGCCTCTTTAAATTTCTCCTCAGCCTGCTTATTTCCAGGATTTTTATCCGGATGATATTTCATGGCAATTTTTCGATAAGACTTCTTTATTTCATTTTCTGTGGCGTTTTTATCAACACCCAGTATATCATAATAATCTCTTGGCATATTTATCTACTCACTACTACTTTTGCATATCTTAAAATATGTTTTTTGTATTTATAACCCTTCTCATACTCTTCAAGAACCATATCCGGCTCAATTCCTTCTTCTTCTCTGGCCATTACAGCATGATGAAAATCAGGATTAAATTCTTCTCCAACCGAAATAATAGGCTCAACATGAAAATCTTTTAAAACTTTTAGAAATTTTTTATGAATTAGTTTCATACCATCGCATTTTTTATCATCAGAATTACTGATTGCTCTTTCCAAATCATCAAATATTGGTAATATTTCTTTTAATACTTTTTCACCGGCATATTCAATTATTTCTTTTGTTTCTTTTTCTGACCTTTTACTAAAATTATCAAACTCTGCTACCAACCTTAAATATCTGTCTTTTGCCTCGGCTATTTCTGCTTCTTTTTGAATTAGTTTTTCCTGTAATTGAAAAACATCCTGTTCATAATCCCTGATTTTTTCACTTAATTTTTTAATATTTTTATCTATTTTTTTTTCCGTTTTATTCTTGTTGGAATTCTTCCTGGCAGTTTTTTTCTGCTTCGTTATTTTAGAATTCTCTTTTTCTTTTGGTGTTTCCTTACTCACTCTTTCTCCTATATTGTATTTTGTTTTTCTATTTTACTTTTAATCCTTAACATTAATTAATTTAACATCTCCATTTTTTGGCAATCGCAAACTTTTGCAATAACAATACCAACCTCAGAAAGTTTTTTTTTATCAAAAAGTGACAGGGAAAAACAAATTCCTTTTTCAAAATGTGTCAAATTGACCTAATAATTTTTTAGGCCAATTTACAAGTAAAAAATATAAACAGCTATTAGCGCCTTTCCAAGTAAATTGTAGAAATTTTGTAAATTTTTATAAGTACCCGAAAACAGAATGTAAATTATGAAAGTTATTCCACAAAAAACTTTGGGGTATTGTATTCCTTTGATAACTTCATCAATCAGTAGCCAATTATCAATTTTTTAAAAAATTGTACCTAAAAAATCAAATTCTTGATATTTGAAACAGTTAATAGGTGAATACTCCTTATTTCAATAAAGTAATCTTCTCTACCAAGTGCTCATTTCCCCTTTTCAAAATCACAAAATAAATTCCTGAATGTACATCCTGATTGATACTATTTTTCCCATTCCAATGAAAAGAATAATACCCTTGATTCTGATATCCAATTTCCCTTGAAAAAACCTCTCGCCCACTCAGATCAACAATTTTCAAATGAATTTGAGAATCCTTTTCCAATGAATATTTTAATGTTGTTGTGGCATTAAAAGGATTTGGATAGTTAGATAATAATTGAAAAACTTCAGGATTGCTATTTACAAATTCCGGCTGAATATCAGTAAGAATTCCCTGTTCAGGTGACTCAAGTTTTGAATCCGTGTAAATTTTAAATTCGCCGGGCTGCAGGCTAATTTGATCTGAAGTATTGACTACATCAAGACTATCTCCGGAAAAATAATCATACCACTTTCCTCCATGTTGAAAATCCGGATTAATTGATTTTTCAATAACATCAAAATTACCAATAATAATTACATTCATTGAACCTGACATTTTTATTCGCTTTAGTGAACTACTTAATGATAAACTCACACTGGTTGCCGGATTTGTAAAAACATCATTTTCTTTCCTAAGTTTTGTAAGAGCTGCAAAAGTTTTGTAAAGATTCCTTCTATAGTCATTCTGAAAATATTCCCATTTAATCGGTTTCTCCCCAACTCTGCCATTATAATCTATGGAATAATCATATCCAAGTTCTCCAAACTGCCAGATCATTTTCGGTCCGGGTAAAGTTAAGAAAAATGCAGCTGCTAATTTTATCCTGTTTAGGGCGATTGGCAGGTTTTTTATACTATAACCTTCCTGGCCATTTCCCCATTCAAGATTTTTGAACATCATTCGTTCTTCATCGTGACTTTCCATATAAGTTACCAGATGAGGTTTACTCCATCCCCTTGACTTGTAAAAACCCCAGGAAAAGTCAGATTCATTCTGGTATCCCATAGCTGCCTGACAATAATTCCAGTTACTGTTTCCCCAAAGCATCATTCCATCTTTATAATCTGATAAAATCTTTTCTTCATTATTATCAGCCCAGTGTTCCAAAATTACATAAGCACTGGCATCAAATTCCCAAATCTTATCAGCCATGCGTTTAATAATCTGGATTCTACTATTATCATAGCCAGGATTTCCGGGAGTATTGGTAAAACCTTTGGTAAAATCAAAGCGGAATCCATCAAAATGATACTCATCTATCCAATATTTATTTACACGATCTATAAAATATTTTGTATGCACACTTTCATGGTTAAAATCATATCCCCAGCTAAAATCCTGATTAGGTGAAACTTCATTGTACCAGGGATTATTGGAAGCCGGACGATTATCAGCAGAATTCCAGTAAAGCCGAACCAAAGGAGATTGACCAAATGAATGATTTAGAACCAAATCCGTTATTACAGCTATCCCACGATTGTGACATTCATTGATAAATGCTTTCAGATCGGCAGCAGGACCATAATATTTATCCACAGCAAAATAGAACGATGGATTATACCCCCAACTTATGTTTCCTTCGAATTCACTAACAGGCATCAATTCTATAGCAGTTACCCCAAGATTTTCCAAATAATCAAGCGAGTCTATTAAAGTTGCGAAATCATGTTTATCCAAAAAATCCCTGATAAGCAATTCATAAATAACAAGATCCTTTTTCAGTGGTTTTTCATAATCCTGATCAGTCCAGGAAAATTCTGATTGGGTAGTTAATAAAACAGATGTTGCCTGCTCGGTTTTATCTTTAGGATAGTCAATCAAATTCGGGTAGGTTGTATTAGAAATATATTTATCATTCCATGGATCCTGAATTTTGTTCGAATAAGGGTCAGCTATGCGAATATCTCCATTTACCAGGTATTGAAATCCATATTCAGTCCCGGGAGAGAGATTTTCAATTTTGAGCCAAAAAAGAACACTGTCAGGAGAGATTTCATAACGATTCATAAAATATGTAGTATCCACCATCCAGTTGTTAAAATCACCAATAACATAGGCAAATTCATGAAAAGGTGCAAAAAGACACAAAATTGCATTTGTAACATCAGGATATTGAATACCGGGGTGAATATCAGCAGGAGGTGCAATATTATTAACTATAGGATTACTCATTATAAAACACTCTTCTTCAGCATCATAGCCATTTGTATCTATTGCAACTGCTCTAAAATGATGTTGTCCTGTAGATGAAATAATAAAATCAAAATTCAAAATAGAATCGGTTACAGAATAGATTTTTTCTTCATTATGAAATAAAATAAGAGTATCAATCTCAGTTTCAATTAAAGCAACTCTTATCTCGAATTGTACAGTGTCTCCGATTTCTGCAAATATCGGAGTTCTACGTGGATCTCCAAATTGGTTATTGATTTCCGGGCTAACCATGACTACTGAAATACCTGATGTAAAAAATTCCAGGAAGATATCATTGCCACCAACATCCCTTCCGGTAGGTCCATCTGCTCCTTCACTCCTGAAAACAAAACTCAATTCCGTTATTTCTGTTCCTGCATTAACTCCATAAAAAATGTGTGGGTCGCCAATTACTAATTTGTATAAATCCGAACTCATTCTTGTCAATTCCGGCTGATTAGAATCATTTCCCCAATCTCCAATCACGTTTTGCCACCTGTTGCCGTTAATTGTAACACCGGTATGAACATACACATTTCCCGTATATCCCATTAATCCCCGGTCACCTTTAGTTGCATCAAAAAATATTATCAGGGAATCATTTTGGGTAGCAAATTCCGGTTCAGTAGTAACTACCTGGGCAAAAGTTACCTGTAAAATAAGTATAACAACAATTAAGTAGAGTATTTTTCTATACATATTATAACATACCTTTCTTTTCTTCAAATATTAATATACAATATTGATTTCTGTCAATATTCATTTTAATATAATTTATATTGTTTTGAAAATTACATTCACCAAAAACCCGTTCCCAGTTTTTCTTTGTTTTAGAAAACCCGGATAAATCCAAAACAAGTTCCTGTGGCTCTTCCCTAACATTGGCAATAACAAGCGCACTGTTACTTTTTTTTATTCTGATAAATGAAACAACATCTTTTTCCTTATTATTCGGGACTGCAAAATACTCGCCTGTTCGTAGACTTGAATAGCGATTCCGAACACAGATTAGTGCCTGGTAAAACTTCCACATCTTATTAATATCAGATTCCCAGTTAATAACTTCTTTTTCAAAAAGTGAGGGAGTATGAGTTTCACTATTCTCCTGTCCGGAATAAAGCATAGGAATGCCAGGTATAGTGTAAGCTAAAATAGCAGCAATTCTGGATTTTTCAAGTCCAAATTTCTTTGTTGCCCGATCCAGATCATGATTTTCTATAAAACGCATAAATTTAGCGTTTTGTGGATATTGATGTTTTTCCTTTTCCAGACTCATATTCAGTCGGGTTGCCGGAATCCCTAACCTGAGAATTTTATATAATGTATTTCTAATACTCCAGGAGTACCCTAAATGGAAACCATTTATAAATAATTTAGGATGGCTTCCTTCAGCCAGCATTACCAGGTCGGGTTTAATCTCCTGTAATTGTTTTACAGCATTTTTCCAAAAATCCATAGGAATCATTTCTGCAACATCACACCTAAAACCGTCAATATCAAACTCGTGAACCCAATATTTTAAAATATTAGTCATGTAATCACGTAGAACTGTGTTATCATAATCCAATTGTGCAACATCATACCAATCCGTTCCCGGAGGATGAACGATATGATAATCACTATCCTGAGCATACCAATCTCCATGATTATCCAAGATCCAATTATCCCAGGAACTGTGATTACAGACCACATCAAGAATAATTCTGATATCAAGACGATGCGCCTCTTTTACAAGATTATAAAAGTCAAAGATTGAACCGAATTCATCATTTACATTTTGATAATCCGATACTGCATAAGGACACCCCAGGCTTCCTTTTTTATTAATATTACCAACCGGAAAAATAGGCATCAACCAGATACAATTAATTCCTAATGCTTTAAGGGATGATAAATTATTTGAAACAGATTTAAAACTACTATCGTCGCTAAAAGACCGTACATATAATTCATATATAATTGCATCTTTTAGCCAATCAGGTTGTTTATCCGCCTTTTCTTTTTCGTAATCTCTGGATGTTAAGAGGTCTGCTGCTTTGTATTCTTTGAGAAAAACATCTCCAATTATTCTCCCGGAACCACCACTATCTTTAACCATAATAACTAAATGATTATTATCATCACGATTGATAAAATCAGATATATTTATAGAAAAATTTATTCTATTCCCTTCATGAGTAAAAATTAATTCATCATTTAAGAATATCTTGGCATAATCATCAATATTGTCAAAATTTAAGGTGATTTCCACCTGTTTTAAATTTTTATTGATTTGAAAATCACGTGCATACCAGGTACATCCGTCAAAATCTCTATCAAACCAAAAAGTGGGAAGATATGTTTTTTCCCACTTGGATTTATTATATTTTTTTTTATAATAGTTTTTTTTTATTCCAACATTTTCAAAATCTAAATAACTATAATAATTTCCATTTAAACTTTGAATTTTATTGTTTTGGTCTTCATCCGCCATTTTTTACTTTTCTAATTCCTTGAGCATTTCATCCAAATTATCAATTCTATCAGGCATTAATTTAACAACTGTATCAGAAACATTCAGTTTCATACGCTGTCCATAAAGAGTAAGATCTAAGACAATATAATTCAAGGCAATCTTTAAAACGGCTTTGTTTTGAGTCCAAATTGCCTGTTCATCAGAATCTTTATTTGCCGGTCCCATAACCAGATCTTTATTATCTGTTACCATTATTAATTTATGATCCCAGATATTAGTAAGTTTTGACTCATCTATTCCATAAGAAAATACCTGGCCTAATTGCTCCTTAATCTTATTAAATGAAAAAATTACAATATCAACACCATTTTTTTTAGCTATGGTAAGGGCATCTTCCAATTCATCTATTTCACTTTTCCAACCGGAAATGCATATTGACTTTTTGGACTCTTTAATATTTACATTACAAACTTCAATTAATGAACGATAGCCACGGATATTCCAAAACCCTTCAGTTTCCGCTTTATCATCAAAGGCAATTAAATCATCGCCTAATTGTGTCAAATCTGAAGTAAAATCAGACTCCAGTTTTGCCAATAACTGTTTCGGTGATAAGGGAATAAATCTGCTTGGTTTCTCATGGATCGAAATTACATATCCCAATGTTTCCATTTTTCTTAAAGTAGAATATATAACTGAGCGTGGTACATGAGCATTCTGGCTGATTTCATAACCGGTTGCAGGATTCTTTTTTAATAATCCCAGATAGGTTTTTGCTTCATATTTTGAAAAACCCAATTTTGATAATTTTACTATTAATTCATCAGAAAATGTCGGCATATTCGCCCCTTTTACTAATTCTATACTGATAAAATCTTACTTAAACCTATAATTCTCTCATTTTTCTATATTGTCGGTTTTTACTTTTGTAGAAAGATGTCTAAACCATGAAAAGTATAAAATTACACTAAAAATAATTGTAAGTATAAGTAAAACCACAAAATTATCCCATCGTTTCATAATCAACATCATCCACATCATAAATAAACAAACTTGCCAGGGAACTGCAAAAAATATAGAAAAAATATCCCGTTTGTTTTCCTTATTTGCAGATGCAATAAATTCAGTTGGAAATTCTTTTCGAATTTCATCCCAAATCCCAAATGGTCTGGTTTTTAGGTAAAAGTTCTTTAGTACATTTTTTTCTGTAGGACTTGTTAATAGTGTTCCCGCTATTGTTCCTGTTAAGGATAAGCCGGAAGATAATATAAAAGCATAATATTCCGGTAAGGCTTCAGGTGCCAAAAGTTTCCATAAAATAGCAGAAACAGTTCCGGCAGCCATTCCAATGGCATAACCATATCCATTCAAACGCCACCAATACCATCTAATAAGTTGGGGAATCACCAATCCGGCTCCGATACTCATGGTAATCCATCCCCAAATTTCATTGATATTTTTAATAAACAAAGTTAAAAATAATCCGGTTATAACCAAGACGAGAGAAGCCATGTAGCTATGTCTCATCTGCAGTTTATGAGATGCATCCGGATTTATCATTGTGAGATATATATCTTTTACCCAATATGCTGCTCCGGCATTGACAGTCGAATCAAAAGTTGACATGGCAGCTGCCATTAATCCGGCAATCAAAAATCCTTTAATTCCAACCGGTAAAGTCGCAACTACAGCTGGAAGAACCATTTCCGGGTCAGTGATCTGTCCTGCAAGGGAGACTCCCCAAACTGCCATTGCAGCAATAAATGGCCATCTGAATGATAATAAAAATGTCCAGAACAAAGATAAAAGTCCGGCTTCCCGGTCATCTTTGGCTGCAAAATATCTCTGAATCATATAATTTCCCGTTCCCCCGGTTCCTTCCAAAATTACTTTAAAAAGGTAAAATAAAATGGCCACACCAAATAGATTATACATGGAATAAACACTTGTGGAGTCTATGCCTAAATTCCATTTTGGTATTATGGAAGTCCATTCTGTGTAACTAGTCAAATACGCCTTAAACCCACCACCAGCAGATTCTTTTAAAGGCATGGATATCATAAATTCTTCCGGCAAATCAATTGCAAAAGCTTTTACTGCGACATATGCAATTGCCATAAAAATCAGGATCCCCTGGAAAACATCTGTCCAGATAACTCCATATAATCCTGAGGCAACTGTGTAGATAGTAGCTAATACAATCAGAATAGCCGCTGCCCAAAAATGGGAAGGTAATCCAAGCATATCCGGAATTCCAAGAAAACTTCCCAGAAATTTTCCACCACCAATAGCAAAATAGGTAATCATAGCAATTGTCATAATTATAGATGTAATAGCAGTAATAAATCTTGCCAGACGCCCTTCTCTGTCATTTCCAAACCGGAATTCCATCCATTCAGCCAGGGTCATAACATTTGCTCTTCGACTCCATTTCCCAATGAAAATCATCAGAAATGCCATGATAAGAGTAACACCACCACGGATTTCTATATAAAATCCACGTGCACCAATTGCATAAACCAGCGCTACTATTATCATGGTACCACTAATGTCAAGATTGGATGACATACCTGAAGCTCCCAGAGCCCACCAGGGTAATTGATTATTTCCTAAAAAATAACTATCTATGTTTTGAGAAGCTTTGCGCTGAAACCACATTCCAACGATTACCATTGCTACCAAATATATTCCAACAATTGTAAAATCAATACCACCCATTATAATCTCCTCTACTTATTCCTCTTTGTATAATAACAAGAGCGGGACAAAACATATCCCGCTCTTGTTAAGTAATATGTTACCTCTATTTTAATAGAAGCATTTTTTTAGTTTCGTTAAACCTGTTTCCAACTCTTAATTCATAAAAATAAACACCGGTAGATACTTTATTTCCATTATTATCTAAGGCGTTCCATGTATAAGAATAATTTCCTATTGAAACATTATCATATTTAACCTGATTTACAATTTGTCCAAGCATATTGTAAATAGTTAAAGTAGTTGTTTCATTGACAGGAATTGAAAACCTGATTTCTGTTGTTGGATTAAAAGGATTAGGAAAATTCTGTTCCAGTTTAAATTCTGTAACAACAACATTGTTTTCTTTAACAAGACCAACACCAGATAATGGTGGTTCTTCTACAGCCAATGGTGGATCTTCAGTAAATACATCAGTTGGACATATATATGCTGTAGGCCATGTAATAGGATTTGTCGAAGTTGGTTCAATATAACGACAACGGAAACGACCATAATCAAACCCGCCACCTTCTTCTACAGTACCATCAGGGCTAGCCCAACTTACTGTATAAATGAGAGTGTAAGCGGTAGGTCCTTCAAAATCAATAGTAATAGTATAAACACCATCGCCATCATCGTCTGTATATTTAAGAGTGGAATCTCTTAAACCAAGCGCATTAACCTGCCATTCATCTTTAAAATTGAATAATACTGAATCTGTAGCAGCATTAAAACCATCAACCTGGCTCATATCAATATTAAATGTTACTGGTACTGTTGTTTCAGTAGGAATTATTCCACGTGCTGGTAATCCATTATAAAAAGCAACATCAATCATCTGGATTTGACCTTCTACACCGTCATAAATCATGGTTCTGTTTCCGCCACCCATTGTGGGAGGTACTTCATATCCCCAGTCAACATGAATATCATTAATTCCGTTATTTTTCCAGTAATCAATAGATTCTGTAGACATTTTCATATAGAATTTATACTGTATTTCTTTTTCCGGAAAATCAGTAATTTCGGCAACTATACCATAAATTGTTGTTCCTGGTTGTCTTACCATTTTACACAATAACGGATTACCATCATTCCAACCATTAAAAGATCCACGAATCTGCATAGAATCTTTTCTGGCAACGCTGAATAGTCCTAATTCTTCATAAGCGCCCATATCAACAAAAAAGGCAACCTGAGAGGTAACAGGATCCAGATCTCCAGGTGGTTCATCACTATAATATTTAAAAGCTAGTGTTGTATCATTTTTAAGATTAATATATCTATCTCCACTTTGTAACACATCATATTTTGGAGATTCCCAATGTACATTATCCCATCCTGACAGAGGACCCCATACGAATTTATAAGCTCGTGTACTATCAACATCACTTGATGGAAAGGAAATTAATCCACTATAATAATCTGATTCTCCTTCTTGAGTGAGTTCTTGTGCTGTTGCCCAACCTGGATCAAGAGGAATCGCTCCACGAACACCAACAGGACTTGTTCCATCATAATCAGCAACACCAGCCATATTTACTCTAAACCAGACATCAATACTATCTGTTGGAGTATATGGTGGTGTATTACCATTTTGCCAGTAATATACTAATGTTGTATCAGAAGTAATAGTTGGTTTGAGATTATCTCCACCCTGCCAGTTCTGCTGATCAATAGTTGCAAGCATTTTATAAAAGAAGGTAAATTCAAGATCTAAACCACTTCCCGGTCCTGTAAAAGTAAAAGTTTTTGCACAATAATCACCAACCTGAGTCAAGGTATCATCATCATGTGCCCAGCCATCATAACTACCTGTAACAAAAAATAAGGCAGTAGAATCTGTAACATTATCCATTGTGCTGGTATTCATAACGATTGTTACATTATAATCTTTAATATCTGTTGTTGGTGGTGCATCATTGAAATATTTAAACGCAAGTGTAGTATCACTATTAACAATCACATATCTGTCACCACTTGGTAATACGTCATACTTTGGTGATTCCCAATGTACATCATCCCATCCTGATAAAGGTCCCCAAACAAATTTATAGGCTACAGTATCACCAATTTGTGATACAGGAAATGAAACCAAACCTGAATAAAAATCAGTTTCACCCTCTTTTACCATTTCAACGGCTGTTGCCCAACCTGGATCAATTGGAATCGCTCCTCTAACTCCTACCGGGCTTGTACCATCATAATCCAGAACACCTGCCATATTTACTCGAAACCAAACATCAACAGTATCTGTAGGTGTATAAGGTATTACATTATCAAAATATGCAAGATCAACAACCATATCTTCTGCACCAACAGTAACGGATCTGTTGTCAATTGATTCCCATTTTAACCCACCGGTAATATTATCAGTATATGTAAACTTAAATCCATATGTACCTTCACTTAGTTCAATTGTGGTTTCCCAGTAATCACCACCAACATTAGTCATTGGATTTGCATCATTCCAACCATTCATATCACCTCTGATATGCATAACTCCGGTTGAGTCAGTAACTCCTTCTCCCATTGTTGAAGTATTGACTCTGAAAGTTACTTGCGGTGGTCCTGAAGCCTGGACGTCATCATCAAAAACAAGATTATCAAGCCAGACTTTGATCTCTCCACCAACATTTGCTGCTAAAGTATTTGAACCAACAATTGCAATATAACCACTATCCTGAGTTGTAGTTCCGGATAATTCAATATTAGTAAAATCAGCTAATGAATTTATAGATGCTGAAACTGGTGTTTCAACTATACCTTCTATAGCAATAGTAATAGGAAATGTGTCACCATCGTCCCAACCTAAAGTTTTTACATCAACTGAAAGTTGAAAATTGGTACCAACTGTAGCAATAATAGGTCTTTTGATAGTGAATTGATATCCACCGTCACCAAATTCTATTGCTCCTGTACCATCAACACCACCAGTAGCATTGTGAGAAACTGTTGTATATCCTGCTACACCATCATACACACCCCAGTTTGCATTGTCGGTATCATCTTCAAAAGTTAGATTAAGATCAAGGTTTACTACCGGACCGTCATGATAACCGAGATATGTAAATATATCCTTATCATATACAATCCATTCAGAATCATCAGCATTTGTTCCTGCTGAAGCAGTCCAATCAGGATTACCAGTTGTTACACTTTGTTTTCTTACTAATGTATGATCTTTTGTACCATTATCAACACCTGCAACAGCCCAACCACTTCCCGGATCAGTTAAATCATACATTCCAAAAAGATCAATGATTGTTGTATCTGTGCCGTTTACTTTACAAAGTGCACGTACATCATCACCATTGAAATTAGCGGCATTAGATGTACCGCCATTATATGGATCTTGCACAATAGTATCAGCCTCTGCTAAAATTTCAGCAGCAGCAGCAGAGTGACAAATTACATAAACATCACCATCAGCTAGTTTTGCATTACCAAAAGTAAATACTTCTTCCCAGGCAGAACCATTATGATTTCCACGCATTACATAGTTAGAAAGATCTACTTCAGCACCAGTACCATTATAAATTTCAAGTGCTTTATTGAAAGATCCTCCCTCAATATACTCCGAGAAAAACAGATCTGCAGCTTGCCCAAATGAAAAACAGACAAACAAAACTGCCATTAAAATAATCACAAGTTTCTTCATTTTCTTCTCCTTTTTTTGTTTAAGTTATACTTTTTTCTCTCTCTTAGAAAGACAAACTAAGAGTGTATTTATGTGTTAAATCAAAACGCTCATAAGATTGATAAGCATAATCAAGATTTATCATCATATTACTAACATTTAAATTAAGACCTCCACCCAAGGACAAGGTTTCTTCTTTATCCTCAATAAACAATTTATTTAAACCGCCTCGCAAATTTATCAGGTCATTAAATAGTGATAGTTCCAACCCAAAATTTACATATTCTGCGTTGTCGTTTGGATGACTTGCGTCAACTGCCCAGGTAGCTTTTACCATTGGTGAAGGAGTAATATCTCCGGACAAACCAACACGTAACAATAAAGGTAAGGCAAATTCCTCGGTAGCCAAATAAGCATTAACACTTTCATTATTTCCATGATGTTGTTCATCAATATCTTTTTGAACTAACAGATCATCTCCTGTCATGTTCATTTTAGTACCAAAATTTGAAATACTGACACCAAAACGAATATCGCGAAAAGGAGTAATAAAAAGAGTTCCAATATCTAAAGCAACACCGTTGGAAGTGCAGTTGGAAATACTTTCGTTTATATATTTAACATTTGCCCCCAGGGAAAATCTATCTGTCAGATTTTTGGCATAACTTAATCCAAGAGCATAACTGCCAGCGCTAAACATTTCTCCTGTTCCTTCCGGATGAGCCTCGGTTGTAACTTCCATCTCTCCCATATTCATATAAGTTGTATTCACTCCAAATGTCCCAAACTCTGCCATCGGAAATACCATTCCAACATAGGAAAAACTCATATCAGCAATCCATTCAGTATAATTTGCTACTAATTGCATTTGATTTATTTGGGAAATTCCGGCGGGATTCCAGTACATAGCAGTCGCATCATTTGCAATCGCCACAAAGGCATTGCCCAATCCGTTTGCCCGGGAACCAACACCAATAGAAAGAAATTTTGCGGAAGTGGTTCCGGTCTTGGTTACTGTTTCCCCTCCACTGACAAAAGTAAATAATAGCAGTAAGGTTATCAGGATAATCATTATTACATTTTTTCTCATAATATTCACCTATTTAATTATCGCAAATTTTCCTACATGGTCGCCAATTCCCGGTGCTTCCACATGATAAATATAGACTCCGTAGGATGCTGATAAATTATCTTTTGTTAATAAATTCCATTCTTCTGAACCGTCATTGAGATTATCAAAAACATCATGATCTATTTTCTTAACAAGATCTCCTGAAATTGTATAAATACGTATTGTACATTTCGACGGAAGATGATTAAAATGAATCGAGCGAGATCCACGGCCACTGACAAATGCGCTTTTTGGTTCCCATGTTGCTGCCGCAAAATAGGGATTTGGAACTACTTTTATCCTATCCAGATCTTTTTTAGCCTGATCTTCATCAATATGGGAAGCAAAAGTAGTAAATTCAAAAACATCTGTCGACATAAAGGGTTTGTTGATTACCACAAAAGCTGTATCTCCGGCTTGTGGAACATAAATATTAGATTTCTCACTCGGACGAGGTGCATCAAGAGAAAATCTCCAACTTGGAGCCAAACTCCCATCATCGGTTGTATCATCAAGAAAAACCACCCAATCACTTTCAGCTGAATCAGCATTTAAAAAACCATCGGCATTGCCTCTGGGAGAAAAATCACCAAAAGCAAATGGTATCTTTATCCAGTCGGTTGCGTCATCACCAGTCACATCAACTCTTTTCTTTACAGTAAAATCAACAGGGACAGAAGGAAAATTATAACCGAGGGGATAAGGCATACCAACATATCCACACCAGAAATTCTCTGATGTATCGGTACCGGCAATTCCTATTTCTACTCTGTAATCTGCTGGTATTGGTTTACCAATAGTAGGAGGTACAGGTAATAAAAATGGACTTGTAACAAATCGCCACAAACTATCGGAATTCCAATGAGATTCTCCTGCATTTACATCAATTAATTGTTTATTTTCAAAATGGAGTCTAAATCCGTCAACCAAAGGCTGCTCATCTTCCAAACTTAATGTTGTCAATTTATTTAACAATGTTTCCGGTTCTGATGGAATAGTAATATCTTCCAAAGTATAGGATTTTGTTTTTAATGTATCATAGCCCAAAGTTGTACTTGTATTCAAGCATAAAGTATCTTTAAAAGTAATTTTATATTTATGATTATCTAAAATTTCGGACGGATCAACTACTGTATAACCAACCTTGGCTGTTGTCATTCCCTGGACTAATTCTATCTCATTTATATCCGCTTCAACATAGCCGGCTGCTGAAGCTTCGGGGACTACAACTGCTACATTTGGACCTTTTTGTTCAATATCACCGGTAGCGGAATTAATAGTTAGTCTTACATTACATTCTGTAGGAGGAATATTATTTGCGACACTTCCTCCAAAATCGTATGACACTACTGAATAATAATAAGTTTGTCCATTCTGAACATCATAATCAACAAAACTATGTTTAATTCCGGTGTCACTTCCCAAATCATATTTTACACCATTAATATCAACATCGTGATAACCTTTTATATTATCATCGAGATCACATCTGAATATTGGTTTCATAAATGTAATCGCACCGGAAGCGTCAGTGATCGTGTAAGCATCCTTAAAACCGGTGTCAGTGGCTTTATAAATTTTATAACCCTCAAAATCATATCCGGGGGAACCGATTCCAAACATATATGAATCAAAGGATTGTTCAGAGATGGAATCCCAATAAATTGTCACTTTGCCATCACCGGCTACAGCTGTTACATTTGGAGGAATAGGTTGTTTGGCAAATTGATAATCCTCATCATAAGTTTTCTGAGCTACTTCCATATTTCTTTTAGCGTCCTCTTCATCTGCTCCAAGACAAACCGCCATAGAAATTCGTTCTGTCTGTCCTGATTTTAAAGGAAAATAGCCGGAATTTACAAAAAGATCATAATCACCGGAAAGTCCTCCGGGTGGTGGTTGCCAAAACTGACCAGGAGTAAAATACTTTCTCCACAAAGTATTATCTGAATCTAAATTTATCGAACCTGCTCTGTCATAAGCAACAGATGTTAATCCCATTTGATCAGATTCAGAAACATCGGTTTTGTCGATGTTCGGTTCTCCAGGCAGATTAGTACCCGCTCCGGAAGTAGGAATTCCATCAGCTTCACCAATATCTCCTGATAAACCAGCACCATCAAGACCGACATCATCATAATAAGGATCCCAGTCATTATCATTATCAACATAATCATCCCTGGCCTCATCAATCATTTCGTCAATATTCTCATCGATATCTTCGTCTATGGCACCATCTCCATCATTATCTATACCATCTGCATAAAACAATCCAATATCTTCATTTTTAAGATCATAAAGAATAATCTCGCTTCCAGGAACCTTATACCTGTAATAGGGTGAATCAAGACTGGCTGAATTTATCATATCCAAAGTTATAGTCGGGCTTTGGGCTTCACCATCAGAATCATTATCAATATTATCAACAAATTTACAACCTACATCTTCATTACCCACACCAATTAAATGAATAACTCCTGGTGCAAAATCATCAGATTCCGGGAAAGCTGGCCATCTGTTCCATTTATCTGACTGGGCCTCGTTTACCATATTAATTGTTATTTTCGGCCCACCTGATTCTCCATTAAAATCATTATCAATTTTATCGGCAAAACTAACACCAAATGAGAAAGTCCCAAAAGCAACATGAGTACTATCCTCATCTATTAATCCATTTCCATTATCGTCAATACTATTATGTTTTTCTCCTACTAACATTTCACCGGTAATTTTTGGACCATTTGCTTCTCCATCTCCATCATTATCAATTCTATCGGAAGAATTTCCGGGAGTTTCAAGATAAGATATTGCGGCCACACCAACCGGATCATCTCCAAAAGCGGCAATATTACCAACACCATCACTATCTTTACACCAGGCAATATCATATTCAAGATCAAAATCCGGCGAATCATCTCCTGAATCTCCATCTCCTCCAACTAAATCCGCCAACCAGATACTAAATGCAACTTTATCAAGGTCTTTATCTCCATCATTCTTAACTTCATACAAAACGAAAACAACATCTTCAACAAGTACCTGGGACCATTCCATTACCCGTACTCCGGCTAAAATCCCCATGCCTCCACGAGTATGATCTGTTGAATCGGGATAATATTTAAAGGTGGGTTTATCATAATTATCATCAGATATTTTAAAATATATTTCCTGATCAGCGTTAAACTGATTTTTCCCAAAATATCCATTCCAGGAACCAGCCCATCCCGGATCAGACTCGTCTTCTGATTTATCAGGCCAGAATAATGGCCATGTATCAGGCTCATCGCTTTTGGCAATTTTTTCGGATTCAGGGTTTAAATATCCCGGAATAGGTTCTAAATTCCAGGATTCTCCTGCAGTATTTGTTCTGCCATTGGCAACATCAACTATGTGAATAGTATCACCAACACTATTTGTCAATTCTGCTCCAACCCAAATTTGAGTCATTGCTATATAATGCTGTCCCGAATTCTTAGGCCACTCATAGGGTACATATTGTGCCCCACTGGTTGGTCGCCCGGTTACTCCATAATTAAAAATCGATGTACGAACTTTATTCCCATCGATATTTGTTTGTCTGTGGAAATTAGGATCACCCCGTTCATCACTTGGAATATGTTGTGCGAACAATGAACAGGCAAATAAAATATTTAATACTATTATTCTCTTTTTCATAAAATAAACCTCTGTTTAAAAAGATATGCTTAGACCTATATTAATTTTTCTTGGAGCGGAATACCATTCCTGATGAGTATAATACTCCTCAACAGTATTTATCCTGTATTCAGCCAGATGTTCCCTGCTTGTTTGATTTGCCTGTAACTCTTCCAAACCATTATCAGCATTACCTGTACTTCCCCAAACATTTATCTGATTTCTTATATCAAGGAAATTGTATATATCAGCGAAAAGAACAACATTTTTCCCAAAAAGTGTCATATTTTTATTTATTTTTAAATCCAACTCATAGGTTTTTGGTTTTCTACGGCTGTTTTCTTCAGGTTGAACAGATGCATTTGCTCCCTGCCTGGTTGCAGTTAAAATAACAGGAGTAAAAGGATAACCGCTTCCAAATCTTCCGATAAGGGTTATTCCATAGCCATTAGTTCCGTAAAAAAATGTGCTATTCAATGTTTGGGTCTGGTCCCATCCAAGTGGAATAAGATATTTTCTGGGTTCACGATCTGCTAACATTGCTCCAAATGCATCACCAGGATTAGAGTTTGACCCCTCTGCAATCTGGAAAGTATATGAAAGGTTGAACCAAAAATTATTACTGTATTTTTTTTCCAGAGCCAAAATTACACCCATTACATTGGAATAATCCTTATTGGCATAGGTAATAAAATTAGCACCTCCACCTATATCCACCGGAACACCTGTTGATACCCAATCCCTGACATCACGATAAAAACCGGTTAAATCAACTGTAAAATCTCTAATCACTTCCTGTTTCATACCTAATTCATACATAACAGTCTTTTGGGGATTCAGATCAGGATTTCCACCAATTCCAAACTGACCACTTGATTCCGGTATTTTATACCCGGGATATGTATACAAGAGTTCAAGGTTTGGTATCTGGAAAAAATGACCAAAGGAAAAATGTAAAACTCCTTTATCTGTGATTGGATAAGCGATTCCAAAGCGTGGACTAATTTGTTGCTTGACAGATGTTTCTTTCCACCAGAATTCTTCCTTTTCGGCAAGTGTCAAAGAATCAAGTAAAGGATTTCTTGGGTTATCAATATAAGGTTCAGCAGGATCAGAAGGTATTACAGTATTCGCATCAAAATAATCATATCGTAAACCAAGATTTATTATTACACTGTTAAATTCTATTTTATCCTGAATATATAGCGAAAATTCTCTGGGATTATGTGAATAATAATCTCGCCCGAATTCACCAAATTTGTTGCCTTCAACATGTTTTTGTGGAATGTATGGTGTAAAAACAGAATCTGCAATATTTGCATCATCAACAATTGAATAACCATCAAGTTCCAGATCATGATATTTCAATTCTGCTCCTAATTTTACCAAATGAAGTTTAGTAACCTGTGAGGTAAAATCAAATTTGGCTATTTGTGTATTTGTTTCTCTAAAAAATCTACCCCTATCTATTGAATGGTCGGTAAACCAGTAATAAGGATTTTCCCGTTCATTATGTTCCCAATAATAAGGATCAATATAGCCACTATCATTTTTTGACTCAAAATAATTATGATTGTACCTTTTTGAATATTTAGAAAAACTCAGGTCGTAAAATGTTTTGTTTGAAAGAGATTGTGTCAATTTCAGACTTACGTTTCGGCCTTTGTTATGTCTCTCCATATTTGCATCCGGAACATACTGCAAACCATGATTAAAGCCCTCATAAACATCATCACTTGTCATATAACTTAGGGCTATTTTAACACTTGAAAATGGTCTGATGCTCAATTTGGAATGGGTTGTAAATTTCTGATTCCAATTCATAGGTACATAATCAGGATTATCTGTACTTAATGTATCACCATAAATATTGAAATATTGCTGCCCATATAACCATCCATCAGAATAATTGTATCTGGCATTAGTATAAAAACTAACTTTTTTATCAGTAAAAGGAACCGGCCCACTGAAATTTACCTGTAAATCCTTTTCGGAAGTAGGATTGATTTTGTCAATACCGGGATATAATTCATCATCAGCTGTAACATAATCTCCGCCATACATAGAAAGAGATCCCTCATATTTTCTGGCACCTTCTTTTGTGACAATATTTACTATACCTGACATTGCATTACCATATTCCGCATTAAAAGTACCGCTAATAACCTGTAACTCCTGAATAGAGGCATTTTCTACAGAAACCGATTGACCGCCATCATAAGAATCTGTAACCGGAATACCATCGACCCAATAGGCAACTTCCGATGATCTTCCACCACGAATATGGATACCACCACCGGCATCTTTTGTGACACCACTTTGCAGTTGTAAAATATCACTCATATTATTTACCGGCATGGCTTTTATATCTTTAGAAGAAATCCTGGATTCCGAAGAAGTTAAATCCTTTTTAACTGCTGGTCTTCTGGCAATAACTGTTACTGATTCACCAGCTTCCAGTACCTCAGTCGTCATTTCGAATTCTAACCTGGTTGTTAAATCAACCTGAACTAAAACGTCTTTAACTACCTGTTTTGTAAAACCTATCATTGTAACTTTCAGATTATAATTTCCCGGTGGAACATTAAGAATTAAAAAATTCCCCTCATAGTCACAAGCCGCTCCTATAACCGTACCCTCAAGGATAACATTGGCACCTGGTAATGGTGAGCCGTCGCTTGCGTCAACTACTATACCGGTTATTTTTCCGGTCGTCCCGGCAAATAAATAACCAGATAAAGCGAAAATCAGAAGGCATATTATTAGTTTTTTCATAAAATCTCTCTTTTAAAATTAATATCCATCTTTTTAATTGTATCATCATTTTTTATTATTTGTGTATTATTTTTTAATTTTCTGATAAAAGTCATATAGGATTTTTCCTGAATTTCAGGTAGTAGTTTATCTTTAATTATAGTTCTTGATTCTTCCAATGTCAATTGTTTGGGTGCTTTTTGCTCTGTTTTTTTTAATAAATAATATTTTTGATAATTTTGAACGGGACCAATTATTTCCCCAATCTCAGCTTCAGCGAGTAAATCGCCAAACTTTCCAAACATCTCCGCATTTCCCCAACCAAGATATCCTCCAATTTGTGCACTTCGTTTTTCAACAGAACAGGTCTTGGCAAGTTGGGCAAAATCCGCGCCAGCATTAAGTTTTTCCAGACATTCAATCGCTTTTATTGAATCATAAAAGGCAATTTCAAATATTTTAAAAGTAACAGGTGTCAGGAACTCTTCTTTGTGCTGGTTATAATATTTTGCATATAATTTTTCTTTGATTTGGATTGTATCAGCAAAAGAAACCATAAATTCACGCAACGCCCTTTCCCTTGTAAATTTATCAACCAACAGCTTCACTTCCGGTAAATCTGCAATCTTTTGCTCCTGAATTTTACACTCGATTTCTTCACGAATAACCAGGCCTTTTATTGCTTTGTAAAAATCATCAATATTAATAATCCGATTCCATTGTTCTTCAGTAAGTTCAGAAAGTTTTAATAAAGTTTTTTTTACATCCCAGTTTTTTTTCGGGGACGTAATTACATTATCATCATTTCCCATAAATTTAATTTCCGGAAAGAGATTACCTTTTAGTATTTCTTTCTTTATTATTGGAAAATTCTTAAAAATATTTTCAACAACCGAGTGATTAAATTTAATTCCCATTTCTAAGAATATTTTATCAGTTTCTTTTTCAAGGAAGCTGGTTTGTTTCTGCTTCTTTAACTTCTTTTTTAATTTCTTTTCCCTGGTTTTAAACTCATGTTCAGAAATAAAAACATCCTGTTTCTTATCAAGAACCTGAATTATACAATATCCACGATTAGTTTTTATCGGTTTGGATATTTCATTAATCTCAAGACTATAAGCTGCATTTTCAAAAGCAGGTTCGGTTTCTCCAAAAGAAAACCAGCCAATATCACCACCATTGGAGGCTAACCTGGGATTGTGAAAGCTTTTCTTAGCCAATTCAGCAAAACTCGTCCCCGATTCTAAACTTTTCTTAAATTGTTCTGCTTTCTCTAAATCAGGTGCTAATAAATGTCGGGCATGGATTTTGACCTTTGATCTTTTAAAGGCTTCACGCACTTCCTGTTCACTCACTTTTAAATCAGGATAAATTATTTCCTTAAAGTAATAATTCAAATAAACCTGATCTCTTTGTTTGTTGAGTTTTTCTTTTACTGCGGGTTTTTGGATAAATTTTGATTCTTTCAAAAATTGAAACAATGTTTCTTCATCTATCATTGTTTTTAAAAAATCATGACGCATTTTCAGATTATCTTTTGTGCCTGTTGTCAGCAGAAAAGTGTTATATTTTTTTGAAAAATCTTCAACAGAAATTAATTCATCATTTATTTTTGCCACATAATCTGTTCTCTTTTCAGAAGAACAGGAAATTAAAAAAAATACTACTGTTAATATTATTGAGATTAAAATTCTCATTTTATCTTTTTAAATACAATTCCGGATTTTGCGTTAATATTATCTTCAGAATCAAGCTCTCCAAAAATCAGGATCCAATCTTTTTCCGCCGCCAATAATTCTTTTTTTGAAAATTTCTGTAAAGTTTCTGACAGATTAAAAAACATTCTGGTTTTTTCATCTTCTGTCCATCTTTCAAAACCAAATATTTTATTTTCATCATCGACTAGGATTGTTTTATATTTTCCCCGTCTTAAACTTTCATGATTCTTTCGAAGATTAATTACAGATTGATAAAATAAAAACAAATCAGAATCTACTTCTACTTTATCTTTTGGCCTGTCAAAACCATGAGGATGTTGTATTTCATCTTCATATTCAAACTCATCCCAAACCATTGGTTTACGGCAATCAGGATCATCTGCGCCCCACATTCCTACCTCTTCTCCATAATACAAAAAGGGAGATCCAGGATAAGTAAACTGAAATGTCAAAATAGCTTTTTGCACTATAAGATCTAATTGATTCGGTTTGTGAATTTTGAATTCTTTTTCATAAGAAACATTTCCGCCATGATCAATATATCGATCGGGATTTAACAACATACTTGCTAACCTTTCAGTATCATGACTATTCAAAAGATTTTGTAAAACATATTGATTTTCTTCCGGATAAGTGGTTCTAACTTCTCCTAATAGTTTATCCAGTTCCGATGGTAATATCTGATTTTTTTTATCAATAAAGGACTTTAACATAGCATCACCAAACCGATAATTCATTACCGCATCAAAAACCCCGTTCCCTAAATAAGGAGTAGCATCATACATCTTGTTATTCTGAAAATCTTCCCACCAGACTTCACCGGTTATATAGGCTTCAGGATTAACATCTTTAACCCACTTATTAAAATCTTCCCAGAATTTAATACTTACCTGATGAGCAACGTCAAGTCTCCAGCCATCCAAACCATCTTCCGGATTACCATCATTATTAGGATCGCCCCATCGTTTTACAATTGCTTCTATGTGGTTTCTAAAAGCTTCACAAGCACCGTTTGCATCCTCGTATATTTCCGGAAGATCCATAACACCGTACCAACCCTGGTAATCAAATTCATCCTCTTCTGTTGTCGGATCATCATAAGTTTTAATAATGAACCAATCATTATATTTACTATTTTTACCATTTTTATGAACATCCTGAAAAGCCCAAAATGGAATTCCAACATGATTAAAAACACCATCAATTATAATTTTCATATCTCTGGAATGAACCTCTTTTATCAATTTCAAAAACAAGTTATCGGCAGAAGTCCATTGCCATGTTGCCGGATCATCGGGTGTTTCCTGCTCCCAAATTTTTATATCACCTTCCGGATCCGGGCCAAAATTATTATCAACATGATGATACATAGTAGCGCCATATTTATGTAATGAAGGAGATTCAAATATTGGATTAAGATATATTGCATTAATTCCAAGTTCTTTTAAATAATCAAGTTTATCAATTATTCCCTGGAGATCACCACCATAACGACGGAGTTGAGCGTTATAATAAAATCCTTTATTATTATTCTTTTCCCAGGGCTGGAGTTTATACCAGTCACTCGTCCATGGTGTAATAGCCCATTCGGTTTGTTTGTCATAGGGCCATGTAAAATCCAAAGTTTCAATTGTGGGATCATTATTTTGATCACCATTTCGAAATCTTTCCGGAAAAATCTGATACCAGATTGCATCTTTGGCCCATTCAGGAGGAGTATTTAATTCTGGATTGGGATTATCAGTGTTAGATATTTCTTTAACATTTGAAGTATGAGAACAGAAGGAAAAAAATAAAACAACAACAGAAATTATTAAAACTGCATTTCTTTTAAAATTCATGAACTTAATCCCAAATTAAAATTAAAATTTTCAAGTGTAGTTCAAATACGAGTTACTAAGCAATATAGTTTACATATTTTCTTTTGTCAATAGTTTTTTTAAAAAAATCAACTCCATTTCCAGAGGTCATAATCCGTTCATCAAAAATGATTCAGGTAAAGTAATTATGAATTATTAATTATTAAAAAATCAACTCCTGAAGTTATAATGACTTTGGGAGTTTTTTTATGAGTTTGGAGTGCATTAAGTGTCTTAATGCAAAAAAAAACGAAGTTTTTTAAAAAATGTGAAAAGCGAAGTTTTTTAAAAAAGGTGAAAAGTGAAATGGCTTGCCCGCAATAGATGGGGAAAACTATAAAGTAGTTTAATATTTCATATTTCAAACCTTAGTGGAAATAAAATTTCAGATTAAAATGATGACGCAATTATTGATTCAAATAATTCCTGTTTACCGCTAATCTGCTCCGGCTCCCCTGTCTTAATTGCGTGTTTACGTAAATCTTCAAGAACTAATTCCCCTTTTTCAAACTTTGCCCCTGCTCCCGAATCAAAGGAATTATATCTTCTTGTAATCAATTTCTGATAGTCAGAATTATTCAAAATATCATTGGCAAGTATTAATGCCCTGGCATATGTATCCATTGCTGTTATGTGAGCAATAAACAGATCATCTGTATCTGTAGAATTTCTACGCAACTTTGCATCAAAATTAATACCACCGGTTGTAAAACCCTTTGCTTTTAAAATAACCAGGAATGTTTCGATAGATTCATAAAGATTTATTGGAAATTGATCAGTGTCCCATCCATTTTGATAATCACCTCGATTAGCATCAATACTACCAAGCAATCCGGCATCTGCAGCTACCTGTAATTCATGTTGAAAAGTATGTCCCGCAAGTGTAGCATGATTCACTTCAATATTCAATTTAAAATCTTTATCAAGTCCATAATAACGTAAAAATCCAATCACAGTTTCACTATCATAATCATATTGATGTTTTGTCGGTTCCATTGGTTTTGGTTCAATTAAAAAAGTACCATTAAATCCATTTTTTCTACCATAATCCCGAGCCATTGTAAGAAAACGTGCTAAATGTTCTTTTTCTCTTTTCATATCGGTATTTAATAAGGACATATATCCTTCACGACCACCCCAGAAAACATAATTTTCGCCACCAAGGGCAATAGTCGCATCCAGAGCTCTTTTTATCTGTGTTCCGGCCTGGGCAAGAACGTTGAAATCAGGATTTGTAGAAGCTCCATTCATATATCGGCTATGGGAAAAAACATTAGCAGTTCCCCACAATAATTTTACACCAGTCTGATCTTGTTTTTCTTTTGCATAATCAACAATAGTATTAACACGTTTATCAGATTCTATTATTGAATTTCCTTCTTCCACTAAATCAAAATCATGAAAACAATAAAATGGATTTCCAAGTTTAGTAAAAAACTCAAAAGCTGCATCCATTTTCATTTTTGCTCTGCTAATTGCATCCTTCCCCTGGTTCCAGGAATAAACTTTTGTTGCTCCACCAAAAGGATCGCCACCATCTCCACAGAAAGAGTGCCAATATGCAACTGCAAATCTAAGATGCGCTTTTAAAGATTTTCCTGCCACAATCCTATTTTCATCATAATATCTGAATGCTAAAGGATTTTTTGATTCTTTACCTTCAAATTTGATTTTTTTTATGTTTTTATAATATTCAGTCATTTGATCACCTCATTTATTTAGTGTTATATAAATTTTTTCAACAGGTTTTTCCACTCTGTATATGCATTAAAATATTCTTTTGTTTTTTCTGAATCAGGTTCTGTTTTTTCAATTATTTCAAGACTTTTGAATGCCTCTGCATGATTTTTGTAAAATCCACCACCAATTCCTGCAGCTCTTGCAGCGCCCACAGAACCATCAGTATTATATAATTCGATTACACTTTTACTCACATTAGATAAAATTTCCCTGAAAACAGCACTTTGAAACATATTTGCATATCCTGCCCGGATTACCTGTAAATTAATTCCCATTAAAGCCATGATTTCCATTCCATAACAAAATGAATATGCAACAGCTTCTTGTGCTGCCCGATATATATGCGATTCATTATGTCGATTATAATTCAATCCTATAATACTGCTTCCGGGACTTTGATTTCCCAACATTCTTTCAGCACCATTGCCAAAAGGAATAATCTTCACTCCCTCTGATCCTACCGGAATTTCAGTCGCCATTTCGTTCATTTCATCATAGTTAAAATTTCCAATATGTTTCTTTATCCATGAATTGGTTATTCCACAACCATTTATACATAGCAAAATACCTAAATGAGGATTTTTCGTCTGATGATTAACATGTGCAAAAGTGTTTACCCGAGATTCTTTATCATAAATAATTTTATCACTAATTCCATATACAACTCCTGAAGTTCCGGCTGTTGCAGCAATTTCGCCGGGATTCAAAACATTCAAAGAAAAAGCATTATTTGGCTGATCACCGGCTCTATAACAAACCTGCACTTCCCTATTCAAACCAAACTCTTCAGCAACTTTTTCTGAAATTTTTCCCTGATTCGAAAAGGTATCAACAGTATCAGGTAATAAACTTTCATCAATTCCAACTTTTCCCATCAATTCAGAAGCAATTTTACCGTCATTAAAATTCCAGAATATGCCCTCTGAAAGTCCGGAAACTGTCGTGGCAATTTCCCCGGTAAATTTCATTGCAATATAATCACCGGGCAACATTATTTTATAAATCTGTGCATATATTTCAGGTTCATTATCCATAACCCATTTTAATTTGGATAAAGTGAAATTCCCGGGAGAATTCAGATAATTTTCCAGGCAAAATTCTTTGCCCATAATTTGTTCGATTTCTTCTCCAATAATCACAGCCCGACTATCACACCAAATAATAGATGGACGTAGCACTTCCCTATTTTTATCAACGAGAACCAAACCATGCATCTGATAAGAGATTCCAATATATTTAATTTCAGATTTATTAATTGAAGTTTTTAATAACTTATTTAAAACCTTTTTAAGATTACTCCACCAGGTTTCAGGATGCTGTTCCGCCCAACCCTGCTTTGGAGAATTAATTTCCATTTCATAATCCGGATACTGAGCAGTTGCTATTACTTTCCCGGTTTCCATTTCCAGGATAGTTCCTTTGATTGAAGAACTTCCAATATCAAAACCAATACTATACATATTCACCTCAGATTGAATCTTAGTGTATTTTTCACACTATATCTTTGTGTTTAATTTACACAAAGTATTTGGAAGGACAAATAAAATATAATAAATTTTAAATATCTGATAATTTTAATATAATTGGGAAATCATGTCACATAATTTAGATAAAATAATAGAAAATATTTCCATTGACTGTGTAATCTTCGGCTTTGAAAAAAATGAGTTGGAGATTCTACTCATTAAACGCGGTATAGATCCTTTTACAGGGCAGTGGGCATTGCCTGGTGGATTTATTCTCAAAGAAGAAGAACTTGATAATGCTGCTAAAAGAATTTTGGAAGAAACCACAGGTGTAGAAAATATTTTTTTGGAACAAGTTGCAGCTTTCGGTGAATTACATCGATACCCTGACAGACGAGTGATTACAATTGGTTATTTTGCATTGATTTCGCCGGAAAATTATTCCCTGCAACCCGGAATTGATACAAGTGATGCAAAATGGGTAAAATTTGATAATTTGCCAATACTTCCTTTTGATCATAATGAAATAGTTAAAAAAGCTCTAAAAAAATTACAAGCAAAGGTCAGAAACAAACCGATTGGTTTTGAACTATTACCAGAAAAATTCACTTTGACTCAATTGCAGTTACTATATGAAAAAATATTAGGAAAAAAATTGGATAAACGAAATTTCCGTAAAAAAATTCTAAAGATGGAAATCCTAAAAAAACTTGATGAAAAAGATAAAACCACCCATGGTCGTGCTGCATACTTATATCAATTTGATTGTAATGCTTATCAAAATTTTCGAGAAATGGGTTTTGCTTTTGATCTGTAATCTCTTGAAAAGTTCTATTTTCTGAAAAATTGAACCAATAATTTTATTCCCAATATAATAAGTGAAAAAACATAGAGTACACCGGTCAAAATCATAACCCAATGTAATTGAGTAAAAATCTCAATCCATTTTGTATTATATTTGATAATTGAATATATATTCAGAATAAATGCTACAACAAAAAATATCATAATTTTTTTAAGTTCAATTTTTATTCTTTCTTTTGAAATAACTATATCGTGCATTTTTTCCCCATTTCACTAAATCTGATATTTTTCAGGTAATTCAAGTTTTTTCCCTATATCGATCGCCTGTTCTGCCAACAATGTCCATATACTGGCATTATAACCTTCTCTGGTTAATATTTCCGGAGCCTTGCCTTCCCGAATGTATTCAACAAATGCTTCCAGTTGTAATTTTGTTTCATCCATTTCCCATTTTTCGGAGATAAATTCACCTTTATATTTAATAGCTGTTTCCGGAACCCATGTGGCGCCACCGATTGGAATATTATCAAAAACAAAATGTTCAATATCATTTATTAACTCTCTTATTCCTGGTGCTGCAGGTGGAGATTCCATAAAAACTTTATTTGTTTCCAATTCCATAGTTCCCAGATCACCCATTATTTGTTCCTGTAACCCATATTTTCTGTTACTTGTCATAGAATCCCAGATAAATTGAGTACCATCATTATAACTAAAAATTGTGGATACATTATCATAAATTTCCCGTCCATCTTTCCAATAACGGATACTACCTGTTCCCATTACAGATTTGGGAGTTTTTCCCATAACCCAGTTGGCAACCTGAATTTGATGTGAACCAAGTTCAGTCAACAACCCCGCTGAAAAATCACGATATAAACGCCAATTGATTTTCTTCTCCAAATCCGGTCTGCCATTGGGTAATTTTCGACGCCAATCACTATTTCTATGCCAATATGCTCTAATCTGACCAATTATTCCAATTTCACCTTTTTTAATTCGTTGAATGGCTTCAAGATATTTTGGATCAAACAGACGCTGATGTCCGATTTGCAAAATTTTCCCGGTATCGATATGGGTATCATACATTGCTTTGACATCATCCAATGTCCTTGCCATGGATTTTTCACAAAAAACCTGTTTTCCGGCCTTCATAGAGTTAATAGCAATATGAGCATGTTCATATAAAGGTGTGGCAATTATTACTCCGTCAATTTCTTGCATTTCCAGCAGGTTACGATAATCATAAAATGCTTTCACTTTAGGATTTCCACAGTCTTTAATGGCCCGTTCATAATGTGGTTGGTAATTGTCGCAAACTGCTGCAATTTCAACATTTGCACTATCATTTTCAATCATATATTTGATATTTGCCATTAGTCCATATCCACGAGAACCAACTCCGATAATTGCAAGTTTTACTTTGTCTGATGGACTTTTGGTTTTATTATTTTGGGCTAAAATGCTTATCCAGGGAAAAAGCGAAGCAACAGCTGCAAGACTACTAATTTTCAAGAATTCTCGTTTACTTTTATCTTTTAGCATAAAATTCTCCTAATTTCCGGTTTGCTCAGTAAATTATATTTTACTTCTATTATTTCAAAATTCTTAAACTTATGTAGAATTTCAGTTTGTTCCTGCTCATTTGCCACCAATAATGCTGTTGATAATATTTCAGATTCAACTGCTGATTTTGATTTAACAGAAATCATTTTTCTCTTCTTGATAATTTCTCCTGTACGTGGATCGACTATGTGATTTTTTCCATTAGGTTGTATAGTTGCACTGGTTGAAACACAATGGTCATTTAATTTGAAATTTATTTCTTTGGGAATGTCTTTTAAACTGAAAGGCCAATAAGAACCATGAGGATGGGAACCCAGGGTTAAAATACTACTGTCTCCAAAACTGAGAAAACAATTTTTGATCTTATTTTTTTTCAAAATTACTTTCACATTTTCCAGGGCTAATCCCTTTCCAACTGCTCCAAAATCAATTTCATACCCTTCTTTAATAAATTTTAAAGTCTTTTCACTTTTATCCAACTCAACACTTTCTCCGAATTTAATACCGGAATCCAATGATTTTGGTAAACAGTAATCAAAACAGGATAATGTTTCAGTTTTATATGAATGCATTAGGATGATAATTTCCCATAGAGTATCAGATATTTTTATTTGTTCTGATGCTTTTGAATGGTTGATATGATAGACTTCACTTAATTTATCATAACAACTTATTAAATTTTCAAGTTGTTGAACAGATTTTTGAATACTGTTCAGGAGGATTTCAAATTTTTCATGGGTGTCATTCCAAAAAATCACTTCAAAACGGGTATTCATAGCAAAAAAATTTTTATTAAAAAGTTGTATTTTACTCATTACTGTTTAAATTTTTGGTTCCCAACCTTTTTCATATTCCCGTTTACACATTTTTTTTGCATTTTTATCACCAACAATATGACCAGTTTTAGGATTAATATTTAAATTCCTGCCGATTTTCCAGGAAATATTTGATAATTGTAACATTGTAACACTAATATTTCCTTCGTTGATTGGTGAATGCAATTTTTCATTATTTTTTATACTGTTAATCAGATTCTGAAAGTGCATCGTTGTCATTGGTCCGGCACCAACTAAATCCATTTTTCCATCATTATTTTGACTGTCAAAGCGCTCTATTTCCTGATTTTTTCTGTCAAAAACAATATATCCATCACGATCGATAAGCACAGATCCTTCAGTTCCATGAATCATAGAACCACGTCCACGATCATAATATTTTTTACCTTGACAACTGAGACCTTCCCAGGTAATCATTTTGCCGGATTTGTATTCGTAACTTGTATTCAATGTGTCATAAAATTCCCAATCATCCTGATAATGGTAGCGACCGCCGGAAGCAGTTATTTTATCCGGATAACCTTCATCCAATGCCCAGCGACAAACATCAACTTCGTGAGTTCCGTTATTTAGCGTTTCACCAGTTCCCCAATGCCAGAACCAATGCCAATTATAGGGATGTATATTATCTTTATAGGGAAGCCTGGGAGCAGGTCCCTGCCATAAATCCCAATCAAGATAATCCGGTACCGGTACTTCTTTACCTATCCCAATGCTTCCTCGCGTATTGGCATACCAGGCTTTAGCATAATAGACCTTCCCAATCAATCCTTTGTGAATTCGGTCAATAATTTTGATTGTATGAAGTGATGAACGTTGCTGATTTCCCATTTGTACAAGTTTACCATATTTTTTTTGCGCTTTTACTAATAGTTCACCTTCCCAGGGATTATGACTACAGGGTTTTTCCACATATACATGTTTGCCTGCCTGTAATCCCATAAGTGTCATTGGAGCATGCCAATGTTCCGGAGTTGCAATTGTAATGACATCAATATCTTTTGATGTCAACATTTTTCGGATATCTTTGTGATGGTTTGGTTTTTTACCAAAAGTTTCAAAGACTTTTTGTGAATATTCGGTTAAATACCTTTTATCAACATCACAAATATCAGTTACCATTGTATTTTTACATTCAGCAATACTGGATAAATGTCCTTTTGCTCTACTTCTTAAACCAATCACAGCAAAATTAATTCTATCATTTGCACCTATAATTTGCGAATAACTTTTTGCTGAGAATGCTGCTGCTCCCAAAACAATTCCCACTGTACCTATTCCTGATTTCTTTATAAATTCTCTCCTTGAATTTTTCATAGTTCCCTCCAATTAATCCAACACTTTAATCTTGATATTTTTGAAATGAACTTCATCACCATGATCCTGAAGTAAAATATTACCTTTTTCCAATTCACCAAAATCAGGCCAATTTTTATATTTACTATATGCAACAAGAGCTTTCCACATTTGAGTTCCCCGTTCATATTCTACAATTTTTATTCCATTTAGGTAATGAGCAACATAATTGTCTTTTGAAATGATTTTTGCTCTGTTCCAGCCTCCCCGATTAACCCGCTTGGATGTTGATTCATTTGGGGAAAATATATGGGCATTTGCTGTGATTAGATCATAAAGTGATCCCAAAGTACGATTACCATTTACACCCTTTTTTGCATCAGGATGTTTTTTGTCATCAAGAATTTGAAATTCACATCCTATTGCAGAGCCGGGACCTTTATTTAAACTACAATCAACAAAATATTTAATCCCACTATTTGCTCCTTCAGAATACTTAAAATCAACTTCCAGTTCAAAATTGGCATATTGTTTTTTGGTAACAATATCACCGCCATGCTCAGATTCTGCTCCTCCACTTGCCATGACTGTTAAAATGCCATTTTCGATAGTCCAGCCCTTTGCCGGAAATTTTTCTGCTTTTGCACTTCGCCACCCTTTTGTTGACTGTCCATCCCAGAGTAGTTCCCAGCCTTCTTTAGTCTCGCGTTCAGTTAATTGATTTTTCAAAAAACTGACCTGGGGAATATCTGTATTTAATTTTGTTTTAAATTTATCCAAATTTTCTGTTAAAATTCTGATATTTCTGAATTCAACTGTTTTGCCAGCCTGTTCTTCTTTTTGAATTCCATGTACCTGTAATGCAATAAATCCTTTGCCAGTTATATCATCAATCAAATCAGCTGTTTGGATTCCATTTACCCATACTCTGATATTATTTCCAATCGCTTCTACCCGAAATTTATTGAATTCATTTTTCTTAAAGGCAGTTTTTCCTTTTGGATTACATTCCAGATTGTATAGCCAACCTCTTCTCGCTTCATCATAAATACCGCCTGTCCATGCCCTGGGAGAAGCATCAAACTCCACCTGATATCCATGTACCCGACCATTTCTATAATCTGCTTTTGATAAACTCCGAATTTGAACCCCTGAATTTAGTCCATCGGAAAGTTTTGCTTCATATTCCAAAATAAAATCACTATAATTTTTTTCCGTTGCTAAAAATGTATTTGGAGTATTTAATTTACTTATCCCTATAATTGTTTCATTTACAATCCGGAATTCAGCATTTCCATTTAAAACTTTCCACCCATTCAGATTCTCGCCATTAAATAAATCAACCCAATCCGGTTTGGCACTACAACTAATTATTGTTAATGATAACAGACTGACTATTAATAAATATTTACAAAATCTCATTTCTATCCCCCTTGATAATATTTTGAATCATTGACATAAAGGCATCACGTAAACTGACCACTTTATCGGTTAAGTGAATATAAAAAATATTACGCAAGTTACAAATATTTTTTTTATTAAAGGATTATCTACGTTTTCCATTTCCTCTACCATCTTTTATGTGTCATTGTTCAATCTCTGAAAAATTTAATTATGAAATAATTATGACTGCATCTCAGAAAAATACAAAGGAAGACATCTGCATGGAATCCAAAAAAATGATTTATGATTTTGGATGTATTATGATAAAATCAGAAGCAAGAATCCAACATTTCATTTTTCAAAATAGTTACTTTTTTCAACAACTATTTTTTTGTATTTTTAAAGTCATGAATATTGATATTGTCATAACTGATTTAGATGGAACTTTACTAAATTCAAGGGGAATTGTAAGTCAAACCAATCTTCAAACTTTGAATTCTCTTAAAAAACAAGAAATAATAAGAGTAATCGCCACAGGTCGAAATTTATTTTCCTTAAAAAAAGTCCTGCCTGATGATTTCCCAATCGATTATGTAGTATTCTCCTCAGGATGCGGTATTATAGATTGGAAAACAAAAAAAATCATCTTTTCAGGATATATAAATTCAGAAAATGTCGAATCAATTTCAAAAATTTTACTGAAACATGAAGTTGATTTTATGTGCCATCGATTAGTTCCTGACAATCACTATTTTCAATATTTTCATAACGGAAATCATAATCCTGATTTTTTTCGTCGGATAAAATTGTATAATGAATTCTGCCAGCCAACATCAACTTTTATTAAACAAAAGGCATCTCAATTTATAGCAATTTTTCCGGAATTAGATTCAAAATTTCACAATCTAAAAAGCCTTCTCTATAATTTAAATGTTATAAAAACAACTTCACCCTTAGACCATAAATCCATTTGGATGGAAATTTTTCATAAAGACATTTCTAAAAGCCAGGGTTGCCAGAGAATATGTGATTTTTTAAAAATTAACCGGAAAAATACACTGAGTATTGGTAATGATTACAACGACCTGGATTTACTTGAATGGAGTGAACATAGTTTTGCTGTTGCTAATGCTCCTGATCTTTTATTAGAAAAATTTCTCACCACCTGCAATAATAATGAAAATGGCTTTTCAGAAGCAATTCAAAAAATGCAAATTCTCAGATAATATTTAAATTTTTCAGATAGACAAAACTTGTCTTGTCGTCTATTTTTGCAGCAATTTTTCTTCTACCTAAAAAAAATCATAAATCCATTTGTTTTTTAATCCAAAAAACATTAATATTCTTTGCTTTTTTTTAGTATGGCGATGTACCCAAGTGGCTAAGGGAGCGGTCTGCAAAATCGTTATGCACCGGTTCGAATCCGGTCGTCGCCTCCGAAAGTGTTAGCCGAAGTGGCGGAACTGGTAGACGCAAGGGACTTAAAATCCCTCGTTCATACTTGGACGTGCCGGTTCGATTCCGGCCTTCGGCACACTACTAAAACCCTGCTAATCAATCGATTGCAGGGTTTTTTCGTTTTTAGATAATAAATTCTTTGGGTTGATAATAATTGTATATTTTGATACATAAAATGGGATACGAATTTTATCATTCTCACAGGGATAGGCTAATAATAGAATTTTTTGATGCTTATGTTTTTGGTTCAATTTTCCGGGGAAAACATACTTAAATAACATTGCGAATACTTGACAATAGAATTATTAATAATTAAGTTGCTGTTAACTTTAAAGGATCCAGGATAAGGAAGGATAAATGGGTAAAGATAACATTCTTTTTTCAATGGCAGGAGTTAAAATGTGGATAGACGATGACATCCCCTGCCTTATAAATGAATGGGATGGATTCATAACGAGTGATAACTTTAAAAAGGCAATCAGGAAACTGGTTAGTCTATTGGGAGAATATTCGGGTGAATATGGCAAACTGAATATGTTAGCCGATACTCGTAACCTAGCTGTGATTAGTACTAAGGATCTAGATTGGGTTAATACCGAAATAAACTCTCAATATGTCAAGAACGGTGCATCATATGAAGCTTTCGTTATTCCTGAAGATGCATTTGGTAAAAACTCTGTAAAAAAGTATGTTGAAATGAGCACCTCTGAGGGTGTTTTTACAGCCAAGTATTTCGCCTCAATTGAGGAGGCTAAGAGTTGGTTACAAGAGGTCCACAATGATAAATGACAGAGAAAATATCTGTTCAAAAAGAAATATATAATTACAAATGAGTGGATATATTAAAATACTTGATGATTGAAAAACGCGTTTGATCCAAAAGTCCTGGAACGAAACATCTCAATACTAGAACCCTGGAAAGACGAAGAAGAATGTGATAGGTTTCTTTCTGAAATGTAGCAAAATAATAAAAGATTTATGCTTGACATTGGATGAAGTGCAAGAAAAGATTCATTGTTCTTTCAATCAGAGGAATCCGAGGTTATTTGTTCGGACAACCCCTTTCATTTTCAATCAATGATACTAAAGCCAAACACCGAACATATGGATTCGCGCCGACCTTCCTCGCCGTTCGTTCCTCACTTTGGACAAGGCGGACTGTGCTGGCGTTATAAAACTAAATTGGATAATTGGAGTATTTTGAATGTCTAACATAAAAATGGGAATATGTGTTGTTTATTTTTATGAAAAAAATCTTGAATGGCTCTTGGATTTGCACTTAAAGGGAATAATTGAAAATACCGAAAATGTTAATTATATAATATATGCAGCAGTCAATCGTTTGCACAAAGAATATGTACAAATACTAAAAAAAACTGAAAGAGTAGAGATAGTTCAATTACCTGATCAAATGATTGAGGGGGCTAAGGAGCATGGAAGATACTTGGATTTGTTAATTCAGCATGCTATAAATACCAATTGTTCTCATGTGTGTACATTAGATTGCGATTCATGGCCAATTAGTAAAAATTGGGTTAAAAATATTATTGAACAAATGGAAATTGAGAGTTCAAGTGTGTCCTCTGTTTTAAGGACAGAAATTCAAGATTTTTGGCTCCCACATCCCTGTGGAATGGTTTTGACAAAAGAATTTATTAAAAGATATAATCCATCCATGTGGAACTATGATGATGAAAAAGAATTTAGAAAATTTTTAAAAGAATCCGGACAACGTAAGGATACAGGAATTGCAATTGGTTATCTTATTTGGAGGTACAAAATAAAATGGTTAAAGTTAGAAAGAACCAATAAATGTAATGACCATTTTTTAATGGCAGGTATTTATGGACGGACTTTTTTTCATCTTGGAGCGGCATCAAGGTTTAAACTCTTTAAAGGTGAGTTTAATCAGACTTTTGCCAGGCGGTGTAGAAAGATAGTAAAAAAATTTCCGGTTTTGCGCAAATACAGTGGAAAAACAGAAGAATTACTTCTCAAAAAATTCCCCCCAAAAGTCCTTCAAGATAATGAGAAAGCTTATAGATATATAACCTCAAAACTAAAAGAAAATGCTTCTGCTTACTACACTTATTTAGAAGGTGTTAATCAATAAAAAATTAGATGAAAAAAAACCAATAAAGCATAAATAAAAGAAGATAAATTTAATAAAATATTACTTGTCGGTTTAGTTGATAAAAAACCGTTTCGCTCTATTTTTTTTTTACAACTAACTTTATTGTTAGCCATTAAACAAAGGAATATGTATGAAAATTTTTAAAAAGGCAATTCGTAACCATTGGCTATAAAAAAATTCGCACATCAGGACCGAAATTGCGGTTGATGAGTTTATTACAGAAAAAAACATTGGTGAAACGCTCTAGGAGTGCTTTATCCCGAGCAAGAATTATGGATGTTTTGCTATTTTAACAAAAATTAGGTAATAATTACATTTTTTGATGCTTTAGATTTTAGTTCAATGTCTTGGTGAAAAAAT
>JAOZSR010000148.1 GCA_029939575.1 Fidelibacterota bacterium | reverse complement strand
TCTGGATTTATTATAAAAATAGAATTCATGGAATATTTTTTTAATTCCTCGTCGCTATAAAAACAAAAGGCCCGACCTATTCGAGCCCTGATCTATTGTATTTGTTGGATTTTTTTGAGTGAGTGCAGCAGGGATCGAACCTGCGACCCACGGCTTAAAAGGCCGTTGCTCTACCGACTGAGCTATGCACCCTCAAAAAGCCTGCAAAATTAACCAACCGGCTGTCAAAATACAAGTCTTTTTTGATTTTTTTACAATTTTTTATAATGATAGGTTGGTATAAAGAGAATTGTATGTCAATCCGGATAAGATACAGATGTTTACAATCTGGTTATCAGATCATGTCAAAAACCTGGCTTTTGACAAACTTTTATGTGAAAAAATTTCCTTCAATTATCATACTGTTAAATTATAAAACTTATAGAAGTATATAATTTTTTCTTAATCAAATATTGATTCAAACAAACTATTGTCTTATATTAACCAATAATTTAGGGATATTGATTTATGGCATCTTTATTAATTGTTGATGATAACCAGGGAATACGAACAACACTTTCTGAATTATTATCAAGTGAAAATCACGATACAGTGTCACTAATGACAGCAGAAGACGCACTTGTGTCATTTAAAAAAAACGAACCGGATCTGATTCTGTTGGATTTGGCTTTACCCGGTATGAATGGCTTTCAGTTTTTACACGAGGTAAAAAAACTTTCTATCCATATACCGGTAATTATTATAACCAGTTATAGCGATGTTGCTTCAGCAGTAAAAGCAATGCGTTTAGGTGCCTATGATTATATCACAAAACCTTTTAATCTTGATGAAATTGTCATCACGGTAGATAAAGCCCTGGATTCAAAACAACGAGAAGACCACCTGGCCTACCTGAGAAGAAAAAATCAGCCCCTGGGTTTTGATAAAATCATCGGGAACAGTCCGGAAGTGAAGAAGGTTTACAACTTTATCCGGCAGCTATCATCTGCTCCCAATACATCGGTCCTAATTCGAGGTGAAACCGGAACCGGAAAAGAACTGGTCGCCCAGGCAATTCATCAAAACAGTAGCAGGTCCAATAAACCATTTATTGAAATAAATTGCTCTGCTTTCCAGGAGAATTTACTCGAAGCCGAATTTATGGGATTTGAAGCCGGTGCTTTTACCGGGGCTATAACACGAAAAAAAGGGTTGCTGGAATTGGCAGACAACGGCAGCTTTTTTATGGATGAAGTTGGTGACATGCCAATGTCACTACAGGCTAAAATTCTAAAAGTTATCGAAGAACAAACATTCCGCAGAATTGGTGGTATAAAAGAATTAAAGGTCAACACAAGGATCATTAGCGCCACTTCCAGAAATCTGGAAAAACATATCGAATCAGGGGATTTTCGAAAAGACCTGTTCTATCGATTAAACGTAGCCAGCATTATCCTCCCTCCATTAAGAGAAAGAGGTGAAGATATTCTCCTGCTCGCTAACCATTTTTTAAATCAATTTAACAAGGAATTTAAAAAATCAATCCAGGGATTTGCCGATACTGTTAAAGAAAAACTGGTGCAATATTCATGGCCCGGTAATGTACGTGAATTAAAAAATATGGTAGAGCGGGCGGTTTTATTCGAAGAAGGAGTATATATCCAACCCGACAATCTGAATTTTCATACAGATCACTCAACGGATATTTTTACTGAATTTCTGACTGATAACTTCCCCTCAACCGGAATTTCCATAGAAAATGTCGAAAAAAGTTTGATTACCAGCGCATTATCACGGGCCAGGGGAAACCAGACCCAGGCTGCCAGATTATTAAATCTATCCAGGGAAACACTTAAATATCGCCTAAAAAAATATCAAATCACGGTAGAATAGATTTTCCACGAACAATTTATAGCCGGTGAATCATTGAAACATAAGACCTTGAAACTCTGGTTGCAAAACTTCATGAATAATACAGGTTAAAAAACTCTATCCGGTTTTAAAAATTATAGCCCATATCAACCAAAATATTTGTATGCGACAATTCGAAATGTCGCATACAAATTGTCGCATACAGGAAAGCGCTCCCAAATATTATAATATTATTCTGCATCCTGATCTTTCTTCAGGCAACTATCAATTTGTTCTTTTAATTGTCTATCAGAACAGGTTTTGTGAATAAAACAGCTGTTTGGGATTTTTTTAATTGCTTTTTTATGACCGAAATCATCATAACCTGTCATAAAAATAATAGGTATGTCCAGATTTTTTCGAATTTCCTTTGCCGCTTCTATCCCATCCAATTCCCCGGACAGACCAATATCCATAAGGATAAGTGACGGTTTCACAGATGCTTTCTTTATGAAATCAATAGCTATTTCTCCTGAGCCTATAGGATCATCATTAACAGAATATCCCATATTTTGCAAACTCTCTATTCTTTCCAAGGCAATGATAAATTCATCTTCTACATAGATAATGTCTGGATTTTCCTGCCCCTGAAACAGTTTCTGTTGTTTTGATACAAAATTATAACTGCAGCCATTTTCCGATGAAATAGTTATATCTAAACCTAACTGATCTGCCAGCACATTAACCATTTTAGTTCCAAATCCAGGTTGATATTTACCCATTCCCCTGCCATTATCCGAATAAACAAATTTGGTTATTTCTCCTTTTGAATTTCTGAATAATGAAATTTCAATTTGTCCTGTATTTTCAAATGCATATTTCATGGAATTTGTAATTAATTCATTAATGATCAGGGCCAGGGGAATTGCCAGATCAATTGATAATATGGGATCCGGAATATCAATCTTTAAACTTATATTTTTCTTTTCTGCAGAATATAAATTTATTATTTCCTCAACAATTTCTTTAATAGTCATTCCAAAATCTACATTCGAAATATCTTCCTGTATATATAATTTATTATGGATGTCAGAAAATTTGCGAATTCTACTAATTGTTCCTGAAAATACATCCTGATTTTCACTGGAATATTTTATTTCCAGTTTCAACATGCTGATGATAAGTTGCAAATTATTTTTGACTCTATGGTGAACTTCTTGCAAAAGCACTTCTTTTTCTTTAAGCGAGGCTTTTATTTGTTCTTCCGCAAGTTTACGATCAGTTATGTCTGTCACAAATTCCAAAAATCTTTTTTCTGATAATTTTACTGCATCTACTGTCCAGAATCTAACCTCCTGATCTTTTTTAACAAATCTCATGTCGCCACTTGATTTTCCGTTTTTTACCACACTTCTAAAATGCTTTTCAGCTTTGGAATGGTCATCTTTATAAATAAGTTCTATTAAATTCATTTTAAGTAATTCGGAGCGGGAATACCCGGTTATTCGCTCGGCAGATTCATTTACTTCAATGTAATCACCATTTTCATCTGCTACAAAAATTCCATTGGGAGCATTTTCAATATAACTACGGAATCTTTCTTCACTCTCTTTTAGTGTTTTCTGAATTTTTTCTTTGGCTCGAATTTCATCTGTTAAATCATCAACCAGGTTCAAAGATGCCAGTTTGGACCGCTCCAGAGCTTTGATATGTTGATTTATTTTTACCAGCCTTTCTTCAGCAATTTGTTCAAAGGATTCTTTTTCTTTCTTTATTTGATTTTCATAATTTAATCTCTCTAAAATAACAGCCAGCATTTGAACGGCATTTTGAATTAATGGTTTTTGATTTTCTCCGAGATTGATGTCGGAATATAAAAAACCATAAGACGAGTTTCTGGTGTTTATTTCTTCAACAAAAACAGCACCGTCCTTTTTCTGTTTTTCATAATAAATATTAACAGGCTTGAAAAGTTCTGACATACTTTCACAAAATAATTGAACTATTGTTTTTCTGTTTTGCAGTTGGGATAAATTAAACATTAATAAAAAGAGATCGTGGGTCAATTTCATACTATACCTTAAATATTCTCTTGTTGAAAATTCGAATTGGCAAATTTTATACGTCTACATATTTAAAAATTCAGGTGCGTTTTCCCGGAGCCAGTCATCAGGATGTTGATAATATGGATTTTGGGTAATTGTACCGCCTGATATTGTAAAAGGATGAGTTTGGAGTACCTGCATTATTTGTGAGCCGGAAAATTTATTAAGATTGTACAGGCAGATACTGATCCAGGGTTTGCCCGGGATAAAATAATTTAACCGGGACTCATAAACCATCAGGTGTTCAACTCCCGGGATAGCATCCAGAGCCCAGACCATTTCTGCTGCTGCCCGGACATTTTTTTTCCCGTCTTTTTGCGATTCTTCATAAAACTCACCCAGGCCTTTATCCATGGCTCTGGGAGAAAAAGTGCCATCAGGATAATAAAGAGCTTTTGCATCTAAAAGGCTGAATTTTTTTGGATCATGAACATGATGTTTGCAATCAGGATATTTTTGCCCATACTTTTTAACAAACTCTTCTTCAGTTTGCTCTACCGGACAATATAGTTGTAACTCATTTTCAAGATCACCCTGGTGAAGAAAACCATAAATGATTTCATCACGCTCTTCTTCATTTTGATACAATCCTGCAATATGAAGCCCCCAGTTACAGGTATATCCACCAAATCCAAAATCTAATTTTTCCTGATCAGATGTTTTAATATGCATAATGACCTCCTGTTTATATGTTTTCAGAATCTCCGGGGATTCTGTATTTTTCTTTCTTGTTTAATTTCTTATATAATTGATTAATTTCTTTTTTTAATTCTATCATTTTCAATTCACGCCCAACCATCGCTTTATTAAATCTTTCTAATTCTTTCAAATTATCTTTCAGGATTTTCTCTGCTTTTATTCGTTCAGTAATATCAAGTGTAGAAATATAGACGCGCCCCAGCGTTTTTTCATAACCGGGAACTACCGACCATTGAAGACTAATATTTTTTACTTTTCCTGACAATGTTTTTATTGTGCTCTCAAATTCACAGATTGTATCTCCATTGGCTATAGCAATAATCTCTTTTTCAAACCCTTTTAATGAATCTTCTGTAAAGATAGCATCTAAACCCTTTAACAACTCATTTTTTGAATTTGCTTCGTGTAACTGTAATACTGCCTCATTAACATCTAAAATTTTAACCATTGTGGCAAATTCTGCTACTTTCCGTGGATTATCTTTAAAATATTTTGGGAAATCAGTGATACCCTTTTCTTTTAACAAATCAATTTCTTTCTTAACCAGAGAAAAGTCCTCTTCCCATAATTGAGCCGGTGATTTGTCAAATAAATTCTTAAACCTGTTTTTGCTTTTCTCCAATGACTTTTCAACTAACTTGAGATCATTAATATTACGTGTATTGACAATAATCTTTTGCTTATCTTCATGCAAGTCAAGAGTAGCCTGAAACCATACTTCATTACCATCTACCTGGAGAGGATATTCATATCTTTGGGTTTTTCCTGATTCTCGTAATTTACCGGATTTCCTGATGTATTGATTAACAACATGGGGAGGTAAGATACTCTGAATCTTTTTACCCAGAAATTTATCCGGAGAAAGATAGAGTTGGCCACTACCTGGTTTGCAATGCACATCAATAAATTTGTCATCCTTGTCCATTACAAAAATTATATCACTCATAGATGACATCAATGTTCGGTATTTTTCTTCACTTT
>JAOZSR010000065.1 GCA_029939575.1 Fidelibacterota bacterium | reverse complement strand
ATTTATTCCGGAAATTCTAACTAAGTATACTTTCACTATCCTTTCACACTTCCCATCATAATGCCACGAATATAATATTTTTGCAACACCATAAATATTACCATTACCGGTAAAATTGTTATTACTGAACCTGCCATCATTAATTCTGTATCCTGAGTATGTTCTCCCATTAAACCTGCAAGTGCCACCGGAAGAGTGTACATAGAATCTTTAGTCATCACAATTAATGGCCATAGGAAATCATTCCAGGAACCCATGAAAGAAAAAATTGCTAAGGTTACCAGAATCGGTTTACAGAGAGGTAAAATTATTTTCCAATAAATTAAAAAATCATTTGCTCCATCAATTCTGGCTACTTCGATCAAACTATCAGGTATTGAAAAAATGTATTGTCGGATGAGAAATATTCCAAAAATGCTCGCCATTCCCGGGATAATAATACCAAAATAACTATTTACCAATCCCATTTTATTTAGCATTAAAAATAATGGAAGCATCGTTACCTGGGCGGGAATAACCATTGCTGCAAGAAGTAATCTAAATAGTTTATCTCTACCGGGAAATCTATATTTTGCAAATGCATAACCAGCCATTGAATTTACAAGTAATGAAATAACTGTAGTACTAATTGCTACAATAAAACTATTTAGTACATATCTAAAAATATTAAGTCTTGTAAATAAATTCCTATATTGATCAAAAGTAGGATTTTCCGGTATAAATTTTGGTGGAAATGTGCTTGAAGCACCTGACTGCATAAAAGAAGCTGCTATCATCCAAACTAATGGGGCAAGAGTAATCAGGCACATTACAATTAAGCATGAATATAACAAAAACTGTGTGATTTTTATTTTTTTATACTGCATTTCTTTTTTGTATTTTTAATTGAATTATTGTCACAAAAAATATTATTAGAAACAAAATAAAAGCAATAGATGCAGAATAGCCCATCCGCCACCAGCGAAAACCTTCCTGGTACATCAACAAGACAATACTCAGAGTACTGCTCAAAGGTCCACCCTGAGTCATTACATAGGGTTCGGCAAAAAACTGAAAATATCCAATTGCTGTAATGATAGTAATGAAGACAGTTGTAGGAGCCAGCATTGGCAGGGTTATATTCCAAAATTGCTGCCGGCGATTTGCTCCATCAATGTGACTGGCTTCATATAATTCTTCGGGAATATTTTGTAATCCCGCAATAAAAATAATCATGTTATACCCAAAATTCTTCCACACTGCCATAATTATTAGGGCCGGCATTGCCCAATTGGGATCACCGAGCCAATCAATGGGATTAATTTGAAATAAACTGAGGAAATAATTCATTAACCCAAACCGGGGATGATAAATAAAACGCCACACAACTGCTACTGCCACCAGGGAAGTTACTACAGGAGTAAAAAATGCTAACCGGAAAAGAGATTTTAGTTTTATTATTTTTGAATTTAGTAAAAGTGCCGCTCCAAGGGAAATAATAATTGACAATGGTCCGCCAAATATTGCAAAATAACAGGTATTTTGTAAGGCTTTCCAAAAGGTTGGATTATTTAGCAAATTGAAATAATTCTTGAAACCTACAAAGCGCGCCCAACGAAAATGACTTAGGGAGTAAATATCAAAATCGGTAAAACTCATTATAAATGCACTTATTACCGGTATGAAAAAGAAAATAAAAATAGCTGTCAGCGCCGGAGCCAAAAAGAAATAAGCAGCGTTAATTTTTCTTTTTGTATTATTCATCGGATTTAAAAGGTTTCAATTTAATTCTTAGTTATCTCTATTTTTTAACCAACGTCGTTTTTCTAAAATAATATCAACTTCCTGATCAAGTCTTTTCAATGCTTCTTTTGATTGTAATTTACCATAAACTGCTACTTCGGCATACTGTTGAAGCTTTAAAGCGATTTGTTCCCATTCCGGTATTTTAGGAGGTGATTTTACATGTTGTAATTGTTGATAAAATGCTTTTATATGTGGATTATTGACAATAACAGAATCCTTCCAGGATTCAACCCGAGCCGGAAGATCACCAGTCATTTGATAAAATTTTGTTTGCACCTCGGGTTTAGACATATATTCTATAAATTCCCAGACCTGCTTTTTCTTTCTCGACTTAGAAAACATTACCAAACTTGAACCACCGGCTAATGATATACCGGGTTCTTCTTTAATAGGAGATGGAAGTTGGGCTGTTGCCCATTTATTCTGGAATTCAGGAGAAAGTCGACGTGAAAATTCCCCAATATTCCATGGACCGGTTATTATCATTGCAAAAAAGGAATTTTCAAAAGCCTGATAAATATTAGATACTTTTGTCATACCAACCGGACACAGTTTTTCATTATAAAACTGCATAAAAAAATCAAACCCTATAACAAACTTATCTTCAGAAAAATTTCCAAGACAATTGTCCTGGGTCAAAATTGAAGCGCCTGCCTGAAGTCCCAAAATAACAATTGGAGCCCATTCATTAGAAGGAAGATATATTCCATATTTAGTTTTATCCTGATTCACCAATTTTTGATTTAAATCAAAGAAATCTTCCCAACTTTTAGGAAATTGAGAATAGCCAAGGGAATCCAACAAATCCTTTCGATAAAATACAACTCGCGTATCTACATACCAGGGTATACCATATAATATATTATCTAAAGTATTTGTTTCCCAAATGCCATCAAAATAATTTGTTTTATTTATTGTTGAAGAAGCATTAACCCAATTGTCAATTGGTTCCAGTGATTCTAATAATACAAATTCCGGAATCCAGGTATTTCCCAACTGAAAAACATCAGGCATGGAATTCCCGGCATAAGCCGTAAGTAATTTTTCATGAGCCGCAGTCCAGGGAATAGATTGCACTTTAACTTTAATCCCGGTTTGCTTTTCAAATTCCGGAATAATTTTCTTTACATGCTCTCCTTCTACTCCCAAGGCCCAAAAATTGATCATATTGGGATTCTCAGTGGGGGAACTGCAAGAGATTAAAAAACCTGATATTAAATATGTTACAAATAGAAAATATTTTCTCATCAAATTAATTATTTACTTTATTATCATTCATAAAAACTCATGGCTCACTATTAACATTCTATCAAGATTACTTGAGTAACAACATTTTTCCAACATCAAACTGTTCTTCTGTTATTATCTTATAAAAATAGACACCTCCACTTACGGAATCGCCGTTCAAATTTTTCCCATTCCAATCTATTCGATTAACACCAATCTTAGATGAACTCATTTTTGTTTCAAAAATTTCTCTCCCACACAGATTATATATTTCCAATTTTATTTTTTGTGGTGAGGAGAGGAAGAATTGTATTGTAGTCTTTGGATTGAAAGGGTTGGGATAATTCCCCTTTAAACGGAAATTTTCAGAAGATTCAAAAACATCTTCATCCGACTCAATTGCAGTTGTAGTATCTGTTACAAACCCAATCGCATCTAAAACCGGTTGGATTTCAGGATTTGCCATGAAATTATTCCACAAAAGACCGCTTCGATAATTTTCTATCATATCTATAATAGGTCCCTGATCAATTGCAATATAAGAACCGGCAAACCAATTTTGACTAAGATTAAAGGCATCTTTGAAGCCAAAAATTCCCCACAAGTCCTCACCTAATTCATTATAAAAATATTTTAATGCATTCATCGATTCTTCTGGTGTATAAGGGAATGATGATAATGCAGCTGTTGGCGTTATTGTTCCGTTATCTCTAGCCAGAGTTGGCTCATGGGCCGAATAACCAAAAGGATCATCACTGGCAGTTAATCCCCAACAATTTTCACCATATCCTTCATATTCACCGGGATTATCAATACACCAGGCCCGATTTATCAAAGTCTGGTTTTTATTGTTTAAAAAATAATTACAGTGACTATCTTTGATTCCCCGTGGATCAAAGCCGATGAAAGAATAGTGGGAAAAAAATAATGGTCCGCCATAATCCCATCCTACCCACAATGGATATCCATAAAATTCCTTGCCATTTTCATAGTTTACACTACTTGCCCATCCATCCTCCCACATAGAAGCAGGGATAGGATGGGTTGGTGATGCAATTCCCAATAAATATGTAATCATTGTTTCATTAGGGCCCTGTAATTGAAAATTCATTGTCCAATTATGATTTGGAGACCAATGCCAGTAAAGGAAATTACTGGATTCCGTTCGTCGATACCAATCCCATTCAACAGATTCCCAAAGCTCAGTGGCCAGGTCTCTGATCTGATTTTCTGTCTGGTTATCCTGGTTAAAATATTGACGAGCAGTTAAAATCCCCTGAACTAAAAATGCAGTTTCTACAAGATCACCACCATCATCATATTGGCTAAAAGGAATTGCAGTACCTGTTTCTCCATTTAGCCAATGAGACCATGCACCATGAAAGCGATCAGCATTTTTAAGAAAATTCAAATTCAGTAATATTCTTTCAGAACCCTGTTCTCTTGTAATAAACTCTCTTTCAATTCCCACCAAAACTGCCATAATTCCAAAACCCGACCCACCTGACGTAACTGTATTTTTACCACCTGGTGATCTTTCTCTGGCTAAACCGGAAACAGGATGAGCATTATCCCAAAAATAGCGGAATGTTGCCTGCTGGACCATAGTTAGAATTTCATCATCTGTCATGTCCTGCGTTGATGTTGAAGACGAGATAGAATATTCTGATTCATTGTAATTTTTATCAATGGCGGTAAGTTTATAATCTACCGTAACATCGCTTTCGCCAATGAAATCAGTATATTTTGTCAAATCATCATTTAGTGATGCAGTTTTTATATAAGCAGATCCATCTTCTGATCTATATATATTATATCCATCAAGATCTTCCTCTTCATTAGGAGTCCATGCCAGATCAACATGCTTATAAAATCCCTCGGTAATCAATCCGGTAGGAGCAAGCGGCGGGATTGTATCAGCCGAACCACCTGCATACATACGAACCTCATCAATATACATTGTATGGTCAATATCATCAGGTAAATCCTGTCCATAAAAAATAGTTTTAATTTTTGTTAAATCAGTACTGCCGGGATTATTTACAAAAATCTCAATTGGTACTTTGATTTTTATCCATTGACTAACCGGAACATTTATTGAAAAAGCGGAAAGATTTACTTTGGGAGTTTTATTATTACTTAAATCCTCTAAATATATTAATGGTAAATTATCTGATACAATTTCAGTTTCGGAATAAACCCAAAAAGATAAAGTATCCTTTACACTTATATCATGTCCAGGCCAACCAACTTCAGCAATTGCCATTCCCCAGTCACCTCCGGATTTTGATGTCCAATGTAATTTAAGACTATTTTCTCCCTGAAAATAGATTTCCGAACTTACCGGAAATTTTTCACCAACTCTCTCAAGAATACTTGGAGAATTAACATATCCCCAACTTGGATCATAAGAAGTTTCTGTCGGACTATCATCAAAAAATACATAATCCTCACTACCCACACCAAAAAGCATTATTGGACAAATAATTGTTACAAAAATAATAATTATTTTTTTCATACTTATTCTCCTAAAAAAATCTACAACCTGGAATAACATTCAATATTTTCCAAATTTATAGATATACATCTACGCGACATTTTTCCTTTTTTAATATTGGTAAAATGTTTGATTTGATAATGTTTCCATCGACTATGATTTTTTTAACTCCACCGTTTTTTTTATCCGGATTATGAATTGTAATATCATAAGAGCAATTTCTGAATAATCTCAAAATCTTCAATTTATCCCATTCTTTAGGAATACAGGGATCTATTAACAAACCTTGTTCAGTAGCTCTTACTCCAATAATCCAGTCAACAGTAACTTTTTGATACCAGGCTGCTGATCCTGTATACCATGTCCAGCCACCACGGCCGTAATGAGCTGAATCCGGTCCGTCAATATTTCCCGGTGTAACATAAGGTTCCCCACAATAATTATCAGGTTTTAGTCCGTTATAAATCGGATTCAGTCGTTTAAAAGCCTGCCAGCCATTTTTGTACTGTTTTAATTTACTATAGGCCCAAATACTCCAGGTTGCAGCATGAGTATAGACTCCTCCATTTTCCCTGGCTCCCGGTGCATAACGGGATAAGTATCCAATATACTCATCAGGTTGATTAAGAGCCGGATAAAGGAGTAGTGTTCCAAAATCCTTGAGCAGATATTTAGAGACGTTGGACATTGCCTGGTTTTGTCGTTCAGGTGATGTACTATCACTCATCACAGACCATGTTTGGGCATTTAAAAATATTTTTGCCGTATCATTGGAATTGGAACCCAATAACTCCCCGTTATCCTTAGTAGCGCGTAAAAACCAGTCTCCGTCCCAGCCATTTTCGTTAACACTTATTCGTATGTTTTCAGCCTCTTTTTTAAATAAAGATGCATTTTCTGTATCATCCATTTTTTCAGAAACCAAAGAAAAACGATCCAGGAGATATATCATAAAATGTCCCAGCCAAACGGATTCTCCTTTATTATCTACACCAACAGCACTAAGACCATCATTCCAATCACCACCACCAATCAGTGGCAGACCACGGTTACTACGTCTTTTCAGGGCTGCCTTTAGAGCCAAAATACAATGATCATAAATGGATGCCTTGGATTCTGATTTATAAAAATGTTCCTGAGTATTGAGAAAATCATAATTAGCTGTTTCATACAAGTAACTTAAGGTCACAAAAACTAACCACAATAGGTTATCATTAATCTGATTTTTTAAGCCATCATCTGTTATCGGATGCCACCAATGCAGAACCCGCCCATTTTCAAATTGATGACGGGCATGTAGTTTGATCTGCTTTTCTGTCATTGCAGGATCTATAGTCAAAAAAACCTGACTGTCCTGTAACTGATCCCGAAATCCAAAGGCCCCACTTTGCTGATAATAGGCTGTACGACCCCAAATCCGTCCGGAAATAGCCTGGTACTTTAACCATTTATTTACCATTAAATTTAATGCCATATCCGGAGTCTCAACTTGTATGGTTTCCATTGTTGAAAGCCAATATTTTTTCACCTTTTTAAGTTCCTGCCGGACATTATCATTGGTCTGATAATAATTAAGGATTTGTGCAATATTTGCTTCCTTTTCCTCAATACCAAGAAGGTAACTTACTGTTTCACCCTGTCCTGCCGACAGAAAAAAATCATGTTGCAAACTACCGATTGAATCATTCCAAATTCCGTCAGTGTTTGATAACTTACCCTGTTTAATTGCTTCGGGCTCAAGTAAATTTCCATACTGTCCCAAAAACTTTTCTTTATCACCTTCAAATGCCACTGGTTTTTTTGTTGTAATATGATAGCCAATATATGGATAATCTGTATTCCAGTGTCCCCGCTTACTGTGTGGAATTTCCCAAATCCGTTTCTTCGCAATCAAACCATTCAATTCTGTTTTATAATGTGTTTCTAAGAATGATTTATGAAATTCACGATGGTGATCGTTGGACCCACCAAGACACCATTCAAAATAAGAAAAAACAGATAATTTACGAGACTTGTCTGTAAGATTTTTAATTTTTAAACGCCAAACTTCATGTTGTTTTTCAAAAGGAACAAAATAGGTTAATTCAACCTGAATGCCATTATATTCAGCTGATATAACCGTATAACCAAATCCATGACGACATTCATAAAAATCCAATTTTGTTCTTGCCGGCATCCACCCCGGAGACCAAATATCTCCTGATTTATGATCGAGAAAATAAAGGTATTTCCCCCAGTTATCCTGGATCAAATCCTGGTGCCAGCGTGTTATTCGATTGAATTCTGAATGCTCATTCCAACTGAATCCTCCACCGGCCTGAGAAATAGTCATTCCATATTTTCCGTTAGAAATAACGTTAATCCAGGGTTTTGGAGTTTTCGGAGTTTTAATTATATATTCATTACCATCCCCAGAAAAATACCCGTATTTTGTTTCAAAATGTTTCAAAATTTTCTTGCTCCTTGAATGTATAAAAATTTTTAATATTAAAATTGAAAGCCAATATCCAGGCGTTCAACAAAACTCATTCTGCCAAAATCAGAATAGGAATAATCTGCTTTTAGCACAATGTCACCAATTTTATAATGTAATCCCAGACCAGCAGTTAATCCTTGTTCACCATCATCCAAAAATAATGATTGAAAGCCTGTCCGTAAAAAAAACATGTTTTTCAATTGATATTCTGCACCAATATTAATGTGCTCATGATTATCATTAGGATGGACAGCATCTGTTTCAATCAACAAATTTCCATATCTTCCCATTGGATAATCAACAGCTACGCCAATCCGAAATATCAATGGTAAATTCCACTGGTTTGTATAGAGCATTGCTGGAAGATATTCATTATCTCCATAAGTATCTTCATCTAAATCATGATTAAAAAGTAAGTCTTTACCTTTATACTGCATTTTGTTACCAAAATTGGAAACTGACGCTCCCAGATGAATTCTGTCATTATCAGAATGGTAAATAGTTCCCAGATCAAATGCTATAGACGATGCAGAAGAATGCCATATTTCCTGTTTGATATACTTACATTGAAAACCAATACTGAAAAAATTTGTTAAGTCAGCCGCATAAGTAACACCGAAAGCAATATCACGGGCAGAAAAATATTCTCCGGTACCTTCCGGGTAGTCTACCGTCCGAACCTTCATATCTCCCATAGTCAGGGTTGTTGCATTGAAACCAAGATATCCAAACCTATTCACAGGTAAGGTCATACCAATATAATTTAAATCGGTATTTACAAGCCATGAAGTATGGCTTATGATAACATCGCCCTGTGGGATATTCGTAATCAATGCCGGATTCCAGTATAATGCCGAAGCATTATTAACACTTGCAACTACAGCACCACCCATTCCTACCTGTCGTGCCCCAATCCCAATTTTCAAAAATTGAGCAACAGTTGTCCCGGTTTTTGAAATTCCTTTTGAAATACCTTCAATAGGTATTGCAAAATTTAAAATCATAATTAAAATCAATATTTTCTTTTTCATACTTGTCTTCTATTTAACTATAGCAAATTTACCGGTTGCATTACCAAGTTTACCTGAATCTACATGATAAAAATATACACCCGGTGCTAAATCCAGTCCATCTTTTGTTAACATATTCCATGCATAAGATCCATCATTCATTGTACTATTATGATGAAGAATGTTTACAAGTTCACCACTCATAGTATAAACTCGTATTGTAGATTTTTGAGGCAGATGGATAAAATATAAAACACGTTCACCTCTTCCCGACGCTGTAAGCCTTGGGGGTTCCCATGAAGCTGCTGCAATATATGGATTTGGAACTACTGCAATATTTGATAATTGAGATTTTGCTTCTTTCTCATCTATTCCTTCAGCAATTGTAGAAAAACGAAATTTATCATTGGAGCGGAAAGGCAAATTAATTCCTATGGATGCAATATCACCTGTAATCGGTGAAATTAACTGCTCACCTTCAGGAGCAACAAAATAAATAAACCAGGACTTCCGCCACATACTACCATCTCTTAACCAAAGTTCTATGTGATCTCCAGCGGATAAAACACTATCTACCTGGTCACTTGGTTCCCAAAGATAATACCTGACATCCTGCTCATTGACAACATCCCAAACCTGGAAGTTTGTTAAATATCTAAAAGCCGAAAAGATAAAAGAACTATCAGGAACTCCAATTCGGATTTCATAATTTACAGGAAAATCATCTCTTGTGACTTTTTTATTATCCCAATAGGAATCTAATTCTGCATATATTTGTATATTTGAATTTCCGGAAGTCCAGCCTGTTGTTGAATCATTAAAGGCTATGGAATCATTTTCTACTTTAATTCTAATTCCATTAAATAAAGGATTCGAATCTTCCCGATCTAACGCTGTTGATTCCTCAAAAACAGTCACAGTATCAGAACTGCCTGATATTTCAAACAGGCTATAAACTGTAGTATCAGTATATGTTGTATCATCAAAAGTCAATAAATATTCACTATTAGTCACCTTATGAGGATCGATAATATCTACAGTTACCTTCCCTGTACCAAAACCTTCAATATGCCGGACATTATCCTGAAGTTGTGGGTTTTTATAACCAGCGACAGGAACACTGGGAACCACTTCAATAGTATTCTGATCAAGAATAATATTATCGTTAATATCTCTGAATATTACTTTGGTACAACTTGATGGTAATATATTTTTTTCTCTCCATCCACGATCATAAGAAACAACAGCATAATAATAGGTTTCGCCATTTGTAACATCATAATCAGTCCAGGAGTGTTTTAGTCCGGAGTCGTTTCCCAGATAATATTTTATACCATGAACATCAATATTAAAAAAACCTTTAACCCCATTTTTTAAATCAAACTGAACTTCTGGTTTGTGAAAGGCAGCCTCTCCATATCCATTAGTAATATTATAGACATCATTAAAAGCAGCATCTGTGGCTTTAAAAATTGCATATCCCTCAAAATCATATCCACCTGTTACGGGATCTGCAAACTCATCATAAGATGTTTCCGCTAAATCATCCCAATAAAGAGTAACCTTTCTATCACCTGGAACAACACTAACTTTTGGTTTAATTGGAGGACGGGCAAAATTATAATTCGCATTATAAATATCCTGAACAATTTTTTTATTACGTTTAATATCCTGCAAATTTTCGCCAAATACAAGGGCGAGGGAAAATCGTTCTGTATGATCAGGTGGCATAATAAAAGGGCCGGAACCAAATAAAAAAGCAATATTTCCATTCTGAGTTTCCGTATCAAAATGATAATTTGATATTCTTTCCCAAATAACTTCATCATACCTGTATTCAACTCCCTGGCCGATTCGAAAAGAATCAAAAGATGTTAAACCTATTTGGTCTGATTCATCTTTATCAGTTTGATCAAAATGTGGTTCTCCGGAAGTGGGAACACCATCTCCCTCGCCAAAATCGCCTGTACCAGATAATCCATCTACACCAACATCATCTAAATTAATATCCCAATCATTATCATTATCAATCAGGTCATTACGAGTTTCATCGATCATTAAATTATCAAAACCTTCAGATGTAATCCAATTTCTATATTTCAACCCAATATGCGCTTCTTCATTTTCATCAATAATTCCATCTAAATCTTCGTCAATTCCATTATAGGGCTTTTCGCTAACAGTATTTCCACGACAATATTTATATTCCTGATTATTTGCGGTAATTGTTAAAGAATCACCGGAAAATGACCAAAATTTCCCGTTTCCGCCTTCAGAAAACGAAGTAACAATTCGGCCCCAATTATTCTTTGGTGCCATATCAGAATAATCGATTAGCACAACAACATCACCAAGAGGTTTGGGATTAAAATCAGTTTGATCAAAAACTTGCCCGGTACCATCTATACCATCATTATCATTATCGATTCCATCAAAAGGATTTCCGGGACTCTCTAAAAAAGCATATCCTGCATATCCGGTATCCCATCCCCCTTCGCCAATACCATTGGAATCCCAGGTATAAGCAATATCATAATCCAAATCATAACCAGCCATATCATCATTGGAATCATTCTGGCCACCAACGCCAGCATCACAATACATTCCAAATATAGCCTTATTATAATTAGTAGTACTTACATTTGTAATATTATAATGCCAAAAAATAATATCTTCCGCCAAAACATTTGACCACTGAAATCCCCTTACAGCAGTCCGCATACCTAATCCGCCACGAAGAGAATCATTTTTATCACAATAAAACAATTTGTAAAAATCCCGACCTTGATCCTGGTAATCATCACAAACAAAATAACTCTCCTGATCCGCATTGGCCCGTTTACCAAAATAACCATTCCAATAACCACCCCAGTCAGCTGGTTTATCCGGCCAATAATCCGGCCAGGAATTTGGATTATCATTCATGGCTATATAATCCTGATCAGGGTTTGAAAAACCCGGTAATGGCTGCCATCCAAATTCAACTCCCGTAGGGCCTGATTCAAAATGCTCCCTGTAACCTCCCTCTACAATATGAATTGTGTCACCATTTATTAAATTAACTTCAGCAGCTACAATAGGATATATTCCATCCATGTAGGAATGTTGAGTTCCTCGTGGCCAAACACCGGAATATGGCTTACCCCACCAACCAACCTGACCAAAATTCCAAAACAGCGTTTCAACCAAATTTCCGTTATGCAAACCTTGTTTTCTATTCTTCCGATCTCCGTGCAACTCATCAATATTATTTTGAGAAATACCAAAAGTACTGGTCAGGATTAAAAGAATAACAAATAATACTATTTTATTTTTTTTCATCTTCATATTTCTAAATTAATTCCAAAAATAATTTCTCTTGGTTGACTAAAATAATCAGGACGTGTTAAATAATCATCAAGACTATGCAAAGGCTGTTCCGGTACATAGGTCGGAATTAATGAATATTCTGCACTTCCGGTATCTTTATATACATCTACAGCATTTTTTCTGTCAAATAAATTTCTTATTTGCATATAAAAATTCAGGTTACTAAATCCAATATCAAAATTATAATGCATATTTAAATCAAAATTTATTGTCTCCGGTTTTCTCTCGCTGTTTTCGAAAGAAGTTCTTTCATTTTGGTATTGGGGTGTATATGGCAGTCCGCTACCATATTTTCCAATTAGCCCAATTCCCCATCTTTTTTGAATAATACTACAAGTTAAATTCAATGTATGTCTTTGATCCCAGTTTAGGGGAACTACCTGGATTTCGCTTGCTCTTGGCGGATCAGATTGACGATCATAAAATATTGCCAATGGGTCTGAAGCATTCCCTTCTGCAATTTGAAAAGTATAATCCAGTCCTCCGGAAAACCATGAGGTTGGCTTCTTTGTCAGAGAAATTGCTATTCCCCTGACATTTCCATAATCCCGATTCTCATATCGGGCATAACTGTCACCTAATATATATAACTCATAGATTTGTGTACCAACCAGGTTTCGCATATCTTTATAATATCCGGTAAGATCCAATAATAATGCCGGCAATAGCATTTGCTGAAGACCTAACTGATAAATAACAGTTTTCTTCGGCTCAAAATCAGCATTTCCCATTATTGTATGAAGCCCCCCCGGTTCTACTTCAAATTCAGAATTATGATACAAAAATTTAAAATTAGGAGTTTGAAAAAAATGTCCATAAGAAATGTGGATAGCACCCTGATCAGTAATAGGGTATGAAATTCCAAGTCTCGGGCTCCATTGCTGGCTCGAAGAAGCTTCATAAAGTGGATTCGGGTTTTCATTATATGACCCATTAGGATCTCTTAAATCTTTTGGAATCATACCATCGGGACTAAAATAATCAAATCTTAAACCTAAAGATAAGACTATTCTATTTAACTCTATTTTATCTTCAATCCAACCAGATATTTCAAAAGGCTTATGGCGATATCTATTATTAAGAATACTCTCTTCGGGAAAAATTTCGGATTTCCATTCTGTTGTGCGATCTAGCCTGATACTATATTCATGTAACCATAAATTACTGCGTCTAATTTCAAAACCTGTTTTTATTTCATTCATACGATTTGGCTGAGCAGTCAGATTAAATTTCAGGGCATCAACAAGTGAATTTCTATAAAACCGCCCCATTTCCATACCACCGGTATAAAAGCCATAACCTAACCGCCGAAGCAGCTGTGGGCTAACATAATCATCAAGATTTTGACGGACATAGGATTTATAATTAGTGAAATACCTTGTACCATTAATTGTATAAAAATACTTAGTTGATGGTGAATGTGTTAAGGTAACTGCAAATTGATAACCGTTTTTATATCTTGTTTGAATAGCCTCTGGATTGTATTTAAATAAATGGTTATAATCATTCCATTCTCTGTTATAATAACTTGCCTGAAAACTTAATTTAATTCTATCAGTCAGGTTTGTCGAAAATTTTCCCTGAATAGTAGACTTTTGATTAGAATTCATTGATATGTATTTACCATCTCCGGACTCTTCAACATACCAGTTTAACGGATCAGGATCATCGGTTTGACTGGAATCAGAAGGCAAATATTTTCTAATACCATTAAGATATCCTCCGGAGACCACTCGTCTGCCTGTTAAATAAAAAGATGATTTCTTTAGTATTGGAACAGGACCTGTGATAGAAATTTCACCACTGTTAATATTTGTAGGTACAAAATTATTTATATCAGGAAAAATTGAATTGTTTTTACTATAGAAATCACCCGAATAAAAATCTCCGTTAAGTTTAAAATCTTTGGCACCGGTTTTGGTTACAATATTTACTACACCTGACATGGCTTGACCATACTCTGCACTAAAAGTACCACTAATTACTTTTATTTCCTGAACCGTACTATTTTGAACTTCAACCGCCATTTCACCATTATAAGGATCAGAGACAGAAATTCCATCAACCATATATGATACTTCTCCGGCTCGCCCTCCCCTAAAATGACCGTTTACAATACCGGCTTGCAAATTAATAACCTGCGAAATTTCTTTAACCGGAAGAGTTTTCATTTCATCGGCATCTACAACAGACATTGTAGATGTTCGGTCTCTTTGTATTCCAAACTTTTTGCCTATTACAACAACCTCTTCACCCTCCAGTGTCTGAGTAATCATATCAAAATTCTGATGAGTTGTAAAGCCTGATTTTACTTTGATTTCATTAATACGAATTTCTTTATATCCCATCATTGAGGCAGAAAGTGTATATTGACCTGGATGAATATTTAAAATAGTATAATAGCCATTTCCATCTGTTGCCGCTCCCATACCAGATCCCATCAAAATGACATTTACTCCTGGTAGAGGATTTCTGGTTTTTTCATCAACAATTCTTCCGGCAATTTTTCCTGTTGTACTTCCTAAAATAATCTGTGTTATTATAACGAATGCAATTAAACAAAATATAGTTTTCTTATTCATATGATTTCTTCGAATAAAAAGACGGGTAATTTGGTAAAAAACAAACTACCCGTCTATATTGACCTATTTAAGTAATATCATTTTTGATGTTTTTGAAACATCACCACATGTAAATTTGGAAAAATAAACACCTGTTGGTACAGGTTTGTTGTTATATTTTCCATCCCATTCAACTGAATGATAACCAGATTTCAAATTAGTATTTACAAGAGTTGCAACTTTCTCACCCAACATATTATAGATTTCAAGTTTCACTAACTCATTATTAGGAATTTCAAAATCAATTCTCGTTGTAGGATTAAAAGGATTCGGATAATTTTGATGTAATATATAATTTTCTACAATTACATTATTCCTACTATCAATAGAAGTTTCTTCCGGACTCAACACAACTCCACGATAAAGGGAATATTTCTCAAAATTTGGATCAACCCATTGAGTTCCCCACCAATTCGGAGCATAATCGGAAATATGTTCATTATAGGAATTAACATCGGAATAATCCAGATCCCATACACAAGTACTCAATTTTACAGTGTCACCTACTCCATATCCAAAAAACTCGGAATGAACTACAACTTCAATTGAATAACCATGATCTGCACCATTTGATTCTGTATGTGTAGTTGTACCGGATGGTTCAAAAGAAGCCGCCTCAACAGCACCGGTTGGTACATTTGCATTGGTTTCAAAGACAATTCCATCACCTTCAGTACCGGAAAAGTACATCGCTTTAATTTCCATTCTCTCACCAGCGGAAGGAATTTGTCCTTTGTTTGTCATCCACAGGAAAAGACCATCTGCTTCCCAGCCGGGAGACCATTTACATACTGAAGAATCATTAGATTCCATTCCTATATATAAATCTGTTCCCTTATGCATAAATTTAATTTTTGCTGTACTGCGATCAGTATATTTATTCAATGAATCACTCCATTGCATATAGTACCCTCCGGTACTTAATGCATCATCAACACCAACTTCTACATATTCAGCATTTTCCCAAAATGTTTCATTTAATTCACCATCTAAAGTAATATTGTCATCAGTGCTATATGCAGTTTTTGTTAATGGATCTGATAATTTCAATATACGAAATTCAGGTCCCCAGGCGCTTCCCCACCACATCTTATGGAATCGTCCCGGTGCTTCCCATGGAGTCATTCCATCATGATAGTTATCAGGATCAAAAATATTGATCATTACTGGTACTTCTGCAAATGGATCTGTATAACCCAATTCGTCAAGATGGATAACTAATTCTGCAGTATAACCGGAATCTACCTGTGTGGTATCATTGACTATTGTACTGGAATGTTTCCAGGCTGCTCCTGCTCCGGAACCTGCCAGACTTTCTTCATAATGAATATCAGGATCAGTTCCTCCGAGATTAAAATATAGTTTAAATTCCCGATCTACACCGCCGGCATCTTTAATCTTCATGAAAAGGCCATCACCTTCCCAACTGTCACCAAAACGACATACTGATTGATCATCAGATGTAAGGGAAATATAAAGATCCATTCCATGATGTAAGAATTTTACTAATGTTGTGGTCGTATCTATGTAATCACCTTTTACCAATTCATCACCAGTTACTGCATATTCAACATCACCTGTAATATAATTTGCATTGTAAACAAGATAATCAAAACGACGTTGCCAGTCTGTTTCATCAAGCACACCATCAATAGTTAGTTCTTGTTCACTAGTTACTACTTTTATGAAACCCGGATCTGTATGTGCATCTTTGGGGCGATCTTCTTCAACATTAATTACTGTGATATTAACTATATCCGGATCAGAACTTAATGCACCATCATTAACAACTAAACTAAATTCAAGAATTGTATTCTCATCAACTTCAGGAGCTTCAAAAGTTGGATTTGCTACATTTGCATCAGATAAAGTAACTTCTGCAGGTGCAGTCCATTCATATGTAAGATCTTCTCCTTCCGGATCGCTTGATGCAGAACCATTTAAAGTAACCTCTGTTAATTCTTCAACTGTTTGATCCTGTCCGGCATTTGCTACCGGAGGATTATTTGTACTACCTTCGTCAGATAATACTACTCCACGATAAAGGAAATGTTTCTCAAAACCCGGATCAGCCCATTGTGTACCCCACCAATTCGGTGCATAATCAGAAGTATGTTCTTCATAGATATCTGCACTTGCATAATCAAGATCCCAGATAACGGCGCTTAAATTAACAGTATCTCCCACAGCATAACCAAAATACTCGGTGTGGACTATTAATTCAATTGAGTAGCCTTCATCCGCTCCATTGGTAGCAGTATGAGTTGTTGTTCCGGACGGTTCAAAAGATGCGGCTTCCACTGCGCCGGTCGGCACATTAGCGTTTGTCTCAAAGACAATTCCATCACCTTCAGTACCGGAAAAATACATCGCTTTTATTTCGATTCTTTCACCACCGGAAGGAATGATTCCTTTGTTTGTCATCCAGAGGAAAAGACCATCTGCTTCCCAGCCGGGAGACCATTTACAAACTGATGAATCATTTGATTCCACTCCAATATACAGATCTGTTCCATTATGCATAAATTTAATTTTTGCCATACTTTGATCTGTATATTCATTTAAAGTATCACTCCATTGCATATAATATCCACCTGAATAGGCAGAACTACCTTTACCAACAATAACAGATTCGGCATTATCCCAAAAACTCTCGTTAACTTCACCATCCAGAGTTATTGTTTCAGTGGTTTTATAGGCAACTTTTGAAGGTGGATCAGATAATCTTAAAGTACGAAATACATCGCCCCATTCTGATCCCCACCACATTTTAAGAAAACTCGCATTTGGTGTAGTCCATGGATCATCAGTTTCAACATAATTATCCGGATCATAAATATTGATCATTACAGGAATTTCCGCATAAGGATTCGTATACCCTAATTGATCAAGGTGAATAACCATTTCAGCAGTATATCCGGAATCAGCAGCAGTTGTATCATTTACAATTGTTGCTGCATGCTCCCAGGCAGCACCTTCTCCGGAATTCGGATATAAACCAGGCGCTTCAAAAGCAATTTCAGGATCAACGCCACCTAAATTATAAAACAACTTATATTCAACTGCTGTACCGTTTGCATCTTTAATTTTCATAAAAAGGCCATCGCCTTCCCAACTATTTCCAAATTTACCAACATACTTGTCGTCAGAATTCAGAGATATATAAAGATCCAAACCATCGTGCATGAATTTCACAAGAGTTGTTGTTGTGTCTGAATAATTTCCTACGACTAAAACATTTCCGGTTGGAGAATACTCTACATCTCCGGTCAAATATCCTGCGTTAAAAACAAGATAATCGAACCGTCTTTGCCAATCATTTTCATCTAAAACACCGTCAATTACAATTGTCCCTCCTGTTGACACGACCGGTAAGTATTCCGGATCAGTGTGTCCAGTTCCTGCATAGACCTGAGTACTTATACTACCTAGCACAATGCCACATAGCAGCAGGATTAAACATTTTGTCAATTTTTTCATCTTCCTCTCCTTCATTTAATATTAAAAAACCATTTCAATTCATTTCATAATTAAAATATCTTTTTTTATAAAAATTTGTCATCCTCGTAAGAACAACCACAGGATTTTCTAATTAAAACTTTTAATGGAATTACAATTTTTTCCTCTATAATATTTTTTTTACCATCTGTTAACTGGTTAAATAACGAACGGCCAACAATTTGACCAACCTTATATACCGGAACTTTTACAGTTGTTAAAGCCGGATCAATATATTGAGCAGTGGAGATGTCATCAAAGCCAACAACTGCTATATTGTCTGGAATTTTCAGAGATAGTCTTTTTGCCGCCTCAATTGTACCTATTGCCATAGCATCATTAGCTGCAAAAATCGCTGTAGGTCTTACTTTTTGATTTAATAACTCCATAGCCGATTTGAAGCCCGAAGCCTCAGTGAAATTTCCATGTGATTCAAGAGTTTTTGACACTTCAAAATTATGATTTTTCATAGTATCAACATAGCCATTATATCTCTCCATTGAATCAAAATTACGAGGTGCTCCGTGAATAAAAGCAATTCTTTTATGACCATGCCAAATTAAATGTTCTGTAATATCTTTAGCTGCCTGGTAATTATCCAAAACAACAGTAGTTGATTGTGAAGTATTAATTCCGGTACTTAAATACACAACTGGAGTATGAACCAGGGAATCTTTGAAAACATTTACATTTTGAATTGATGGCATCATCAATATCATACCATCAACACGTCCACTCTTTAACAAACTTATTAGAGTATTTACCTCGTCTTCTTCATCGTGAGAACTAGCTACAATAATGTGATATCCCTCTTTACGAAGACGGCTTGATATACCACGAATTATTTCTGCAAAATAATAACTACTGGCATCAGGAAAAATTAGCCCAATTGTTTTAGTTATTTTCTTTTGAAGTCCCTGTGCATTTATATTCGGAGTAAAATTCAAGTCGCTAATTGCTTTTAAAACAGTTTGTTTCGTATTTTCACGTACATTAGTATTACCATTAATCACTCTTGAAACTGTAGCGATTGAAACACCTGCTTTTTTTGCCACATCAGTAATATTTGCCATTAAAAGTCATCCAATCTTATATTTTTGAAAACGTTTACATTCGAATATAAGATTGCTTTTTAGCATTGTCAAGGATTTTTTGGAATTAATGAGATTTAACCGGCATCACGACCGGAATCAAGAAGTTTTTAGAATAATTGTTTTTTAAAATAGGGTACTAATTTCATCCTTTCCCTATTTTAATTATGAACAATCGCAGGATATTTTATCATTAAATTATTTATTTTACATTCTTATCCCGGAATCATGTTTAAAAAAATGAAATTTATCAAAATCAAAA
>JAOZSR010000017.1:6628-52135 GCA_029939575.1 Fidelibacterota bacterium | reverse complement strand
GAAATTTTTACAAGATTTCCACCAATAACCATTGTCATTTTACTGTCAAAAGTTACAGAATAAGGTAATCCGATAATATCTGTTGATACAAGAGCATCTGTTGAATAATCCATAATTCCTTTTAATGGGCCTTTAGCAGCTGTTTTCATTGCAGCATTGATTTCTTCAACTGTTGTTTCTTTGTCTAATTCAAGCACTAATTCTGTCAAAGAACCATCAGGAGTTGGAACTCTGTATGCAACACCTTCCATTTTTCCTTTTAATGAGGGAATTACTTTGCCGATTGCAGAAGCGGCACCGGTAGAAGTTGGAATAACAGACATTGCGGCAGCGCGTGCCCTTCTAAGATCACTATGAGGTGCATCCAAAAGATTTTGGTCTGCTGTATAAGCATGAATTGTCTGAAGAACGCCACGTTTTACACCAAATGTATCAACCATTACTTTAGCCATTGGAGCAGCACAGTTTGTAGTACATGATGCATTTGAAACAATTACATCTCCGGCAGATAAATCTTCATCATTTACACCAAGAACGATTGTTGCATCAATTTGATCTTTTGCAGGTACTGTCAATAAAACTCTTTTAGCTCCGGCATCAATATGCATTTGGATTTTTTCTCTTGTTCTAAAAACACCTGTAGATTCAATAACGACGTCAATTCCCAATTCTTTCCATGGTAGATTTGCAGGACTTCTTTCAGCAAGTACTTTAATTTTTTTGCCATCAACAATAATATTTTCGCCATCACATTCAACTGTCCCGGGGAAAGCTCTGTGAATAGAATCATGTTTTAGTAATGCGGTCAATGTTTTTGCATCTGTTAAATCATTAATTGCTATTACATCAAAATCCATCTTTTTTTCTTTGATAGCTCTCATAAAAGCGCGTCCAATGCGCCCAAAGCCATTAATTGCAATTTTTGTAGCCATAATAAACTCCTTTTTAATTTAATTGTTCTTTTTCAATTATCGGGCTAAATATACAAAATTCTCAATTATTAATACAAATTTAAGTTAATAATGTTAAATAGACAACCATTAACTCATATCTGAACAACGCTTTTTGTGGTGGCTCGTTGCGCTGTTTTTCTGTAAGTTACACCTTTTGTTATCTTTTAGAACATCACTTTTGTCTCATTATTTATTGCTCTGTTTGAGGCAATTCATATTTAAATCCAGGCATGCATATTACCCAATATTTTAAAATAGCGCTGTTTTTTACAAACAGTCAATATTTATTTTGTCTTTTATTATCTTAAACCATGTTTTTTTATCATTTTGTTAAACATGGTTTAATGAATTGGTTTAACATAATCAGATCATTCTGTTTTTTTTATTTCTTTGTTTTGGGGTGGGGGCATTTTTAATACTTGCTTTGGGAAAAGTTGACAGGGGTTTTCAATTATCTCTTTGTTTAATTCATATATAGTCTTCCACATAAGAGGACATTTATATATATCCTTTGCAATATTCCACAGATTATCAAAAACGCGTACCTCATATTGATCATCAATAACAATTCTTTTGGGCAATTCTGTAAGTAAAACTTCAACATTCCCAGCCTCTATTTGTTCATTTTTAATATTTGGAATAAGCAACTCCTGCCCGGCGTATATTTTGTCAAAATCTGAAATTTTTGTCTTATTGGCTTCATAAATTACTTTCCAGAATTTTGCTTTTCCATATATATTTGCCGCTATTTTCCAGAGATTATCGCCTTTTTTTACAATATATTTTTGGGGTTTTGCTGCCTCTTTTGCAGCAAGTTCCCGTGCTATTTTTTCAGCCTCTCTCTCTTTCTCGGCAATTTTATTTCTTTTTTCCATTTCTTCTTTTCGAGATTTTTCTCTGGCTGCAATTTTTTCTTGTTCCTGTTTTTTGCGAATTTCTGTCTTCTTTACCGCGGTTTGAGATAATTTAACCACCTCTTCCAACATTATTTTTGCACTATTATATTTTTTAGCGTTAACCAACTTTTTTGCAGAATTCAACTTGTCTTTTGCTTTGGTATAATAATCTGCTGCATAGTTCATTGCATTTACTTCTGTCGCCTTTTGAAAAGCACTTTCTGCTTTTTCCAATTCCGCTCTTGGTTCCTTGGCGCAGAAAGATATAATCAGTGTAATGAAAATTAATAAAATAGTTAATAAATAATTAATTCTTTTCATGGCGAGCTCCCTTGTTTAATCTTCCAAATTTTCAGTAGATTCTGATTAATTATCAATAATTTATTTTACTTTGTCAAGCTATGTTTTACAAATTTTATAAAAACAAGAATAATCAAAGCAAAAACTTTTAATCTTTTCCAAACTGGATTATAGTCTTTTATTCCCTTATATTTAAAGATTTAACTATACAGATAAATTAATCTAATCACAATAAACCTTTAATTATTAAATTGAATTATTGATGTCGAGGTTAAAGCAAAAAACACCTTTTCGGTAAAATAAATATCGACTAATTTTTTTTGTTGAATTTTAATTTTTTTCAATTAAATTAGCAGGCTTTATATTATTTAAAAAAAATGAGGTTATAAAAAATGAAAAGAACATTTCAACCAAGTAATAGAAAAAGAAAAAATAAACACGGTTTTAGAAAAAGAATGCAAAGTAATGGCGGAAAAAACGTTCTCGCCAGCAGGCGCGCCAAGGGCAGAAAAAGACTCACAGTTTAAATTGTTAAAAAAGGAAATTATTTTAGATTGGGACAGGCGCTCTGAAATTATTTCCCGAAAAAATTCAGTTAAATACGGATCTATCTTGATTTCTGCGACTACTCAAAAAAACTGGGAATATTCTATCGCCTTAACGCGTAAAGTAAAGGGCGCAGTGAAAAGAAACCGGATAAAAAGAATTATTCGTGAAGTTTACAGACAATCAAAAATTAATTTTACCTATCCTATGGCCGTAATTTTTACTGTAACAAACACTTTTGACAATCTAAACTTTACTAATTTTAAAAAATTTTACATTTCCCAATTGCGTCAATTCAATAATGAAAATTATAAATAAATTTATTATTCTTTTAATTAAAGGGTATCAAAAATTAATTTCACCCCTATTTCCCAGATCCTGCAGGTTTCATCCAACCTGCTCCCAATATGCCTGTGAAGCTTTTTCAAATTTTAATATTTTTAAAGCATTTTATCTATCAATTATTAGGGTCCTAAAATGTCACCCATTTCACCCGGGTGGGTTTGACCCAATCTCCAAACATAAGGAAAAACAGAATGGATAAGAAACAAGTTTTAGCATTTGTACTGATTTTTATAATAATAATGGTAATGCCATATTATTATAAAACTTTTAACATTCAGGCTCCCGGACAATCAAATGAACACACGGAACAAATTGATAGTACAACTACAGTTTCAAAAATCAATCCAAACACCGGTATAAATACTGCTGAAAAAAAAGCAACCGCAAAGGTTAATGCCACATCGGGTTCTAACTCCACTTTCGACTTTGTTGAAAATGAAATATATATTATTGACACAGAATATTATAAAGCAACACTATCTAACAAAGGCGGAGGAACTTTAACTTCGTTTATCCTAAAAAAATATAATATGTTTACTGACAATGATACTACATTGGTTGAATTGTTAAATCCGGAAATTCAATCACCGCTTCTATTAAGTTATATCTCAATTGAAAATGAAGGTTTTTTCGAATTAGATCAAAATTTCAAACTTACCCAATCCAGTTCATCTCCAAACTTTGACAATATTTTTAATTTGAATAATGATGCTGAATTAATTTTGGAATTTTCATTATTACAAAATGGCTTTAAAAAAGTCACCAAAACATTCCGTTTTTATGGTGATCAATATCCAATCCAGCTAACAACAGATATGACCGGATTATTATCAGATTTTGCAACAAACTCCTATAAGTTAAATTGGGATGGTGGACTTTCATACACAGAACCAATGAGAATGGACGAAATTCGTTATTCAAAGGCTTATGGTTTTAGTGGTGGTGAAACAGAAACTTTCAACATTAAATCAGGAAAAACCAACAAAACAACATTAAAAGGTTCAACTGATTGGACAGCAATCAGAACCAAATATTTCACAGCCTGTTTTATACCGGAAACTCCCGGTCTTGGATATGAATTAGCCGGAACCGGTATTCCTACTCATGGAAAAGAATTTTTAAAACAATTCTCAATGGGGATTAATTTTGAATCCGGAACTAAGACTACAACCAATATTTATATTGGCCCGTTAGAATACTCTATAATTAAAACCCTTTCGCCAGACCTTGAAAATATTATGTCCCTGGGAAAAATTTTACGCCCTATATGTAAATCCATTCTGTGGTTATTTCACCAGATGTACAAGGTAATTCCTAATTACGGCTGGGTTCTGATCCTTTTCTCAATTTTGATTAAAGTCGTATTAAGCCCCCTGACAAACAAATCGACGCAGTCAATGAAAGAGATGCAAAAAGTTCAGCCCGAACTTGCAATCCTAAAAGAAAAATATAAAGATGATATGGGGAAGTATAATAAGGCTCAAATGGACTTGTTTAAAGAACATGGCGTTAATCCAATGGGTGGTTGTTTTCCACTATTACTCCAGATGCCAATTTTATTTTCCTTGTTCACTGTATTTCGCAGCACCATAGACCTTCGTCACGCTGATTTTATCTTCTGGATAACTGATTTGTCAGCACCAGACACAATTTTCACTCTGCCCTTTACCATACCTATTTATGGCAATCATGTAAATATATTACCTCTGGTTATGGCTATTTCTATGATTTTTCAACAAAAACTTTCAGGAGCATCATCTAACCCTCAACAAAAAACAATGATGTATATGATGCCTGTTATGTTTTTCTTCATGTTTAATAATTTTCCATCCGGCTTAAATCTTTATTATACTCTTTTCAACATTCTTTCAATGGTGCAACAAAAATATTTCACTCCTGAAATTGATCTGGCTAAAAAGAAAAAGAAAATTGAAGAAAAAAAGAGAAAAGCTAAAGACAGGATGGATATGATGAAAAAGATCAGATATAAACGCAGATAAACTAATATGGAATAATTGCAATGGCGTCGCAAGCCAATACAATAGTTGCTTTATCAACAGCTCCGGGTTTTGGTGCTATTGCAGTTGTTCGTTTAACAGGCCCCATTTCTTTATCTATTATTTCTACCCTCACAAATAAAAAGGCTTTTAAACCCCGTTTAGCCACGTTCACCAAAATATTTTATAAAACCAACCATTTAGATGATATTATTGTTACATATTTCAAAGCTCCGGAAAGTTATACCGGAGAAGATGTTGTAGAAATATCTTGTCATGGCAGCCAATATATTATTGAAAGAATTATCGAACTTTGCATTAATGAAGGCGCACGAAATGCTGAGCCCGGAGAATTTACCAAGCGCGCTTTCTTAAATGGCAAAATGGATCTTTCGCAAGCCGAGGGTGTTGCTGATATTATTCACACCCAAACTCAGGCTGCTCATCTGGCATCAACAAATTTGCTTGACGGTCATACCGGTATATTTATCAAAAAGTGTCAAAAACAATTAATCGATATAATTTCTTTGTTGGAATTAGAACTTGATTTTTCTGATCAGGAAATAGATTTTACTCCAAAAAGCAAAATTGAAAATCAATTGGTTGATTTACAAAACACTTTACAAATGTTAATTCAATCATTTAACTATGGAAAACTGGTAAAAGAGGGTATAAGAGTGCCGATTATTGGGCCGCCAAACAGCGGCAAATCAAGTCTGTTAAATGCCTTTTTGCAGGAAGAACGGGTTATTGTTTCTCCAACTGCCGGCACTACCCGCGATTCAATTGAAGAATCATTCAGAAGAGGTGGCTATCAATTTCGCTTAATTGATACGGCTGGTTTAAGACAAACAACAGATTCTGTCGAACAAAAAGGAATTGAAAGAACCAATAAATACATTCAACAGGCTGATCTTATTCTGTTTATCATTGATCCTTCAAAACCGGTTTCCGATTTTCAAAAGTATCTTCCAAACAATTTAGATGATACAATTATAATATTAAATAAAATCGATATAATCTCTGAATCTCAACTAAATAACAAACAAAAATATTTTAAAAATTTCAATACTATTACTATTTCAGCCAAAACACATAACGGGATTCATAGACTTGCAGACAAAATGGTTAATCATATTAAAGTAAAGCGTCCTAAAAACGAAAACATTATCATAACCAGAAAGCGCCATAAATATTCTTTAATTAATACAAAACAATCACTTGAACATGCGTTGTTCAGCATCAAAGACAATCAACCCAGCGAAATTATTGTTATGGATCTTCGTATTGCACTGGATTCATTATCCGAAATTTTAGGTAAAGTTTATAATGATGATATTCTAAATAATATTTTTAAAAATTTTTGTATAGGAAAATAGTTTATAATAATGAAAACTGATTATGAAATAATAGTTGTAGGAGGTGGACATGCAGGTGCCGAAGCTTGCTTAGCCTCAGCCCGTTTAGGTCATTCCACATTATTAATTACTTTAGACAAAACCAATATTTCAAGAATGTCTTGTAATCCCGCAATTGGCGGTTTAGCAAAAGGTCACCTGGTGGCTGAGATTGATGCACTGGGTGGAGAAATGGCAAAAATTGCCGATAGCACTGGTATTCAATTTAAAATGCTAAATCAATCCAAGGGTCCTAGTGTTTGGTCTCCACGAGCACAATCTGATAAAATTGAATATTCAAAACAAATGACTGCTGTCATTAATCAACAACCAAATCTCGATGTTTTAGAAGATTGTGGTACAGATATTATTTTGGAAAATAATAAAATAATTGCAATAAACACTAAAAACAGTGGAAATATTTCATGTAAAGCACTAATCATAACCGCAGGAACCTTTTTAAACGGAAAAATTTTTATCGGAACCGAAACTCAAACCGGTGGCAGGATTGGTGAACAAGCTGCATACGGATTAACAGAATCATTAAATTCCCACGGCATTATTTCTGGTCGATTAAAAACAGGTACTCCCGCCAGGATAGAAAAAGATTCAATTGATTTTACAAAAACTACAATTCAGTATGGTGACAAAAACCCCGCTCCTTTTTCATTTCAAACCACCGATTTTCATCCACCAAATGTTCCATGTTATTTAACACACACAAACACTCGAACCCATAGTATCCTTGAACGCGGTTTTGACGAATCTCCATTATTTACCGGTGTAATCAAAGGTGTAGGCCCAAGATATTGTCCCAGTATAGAAGACAAAATCGTACGTTTCAAGGACAGAACGGCACATCATATTTTTTTGGAACCAGAATGGTATAATGCTAATCAATATTATGTTAACGGATTTTCTTCTTCTCTTCCTAAAGACATACAATTGGCGGCAATACACACAATCCCCGGTTTGGAAAATGCTGAATTTATTATTCCCGGTTATGCAATCGAATATGATTTTTTTCCATCCAGACAGATATATAGTACAATGGAAACAAAACAAATTTCCGGTTTATACCTTGCCGGACAAATAAACGGAACTTCCGGTTATGAAGAAGCTGCTGCCCTTGGTCTGATGGCGGCGATCAACGCTTCAGCAAAAATCAAACAAATAGAGCCCTTAATTTTAAAAAGATCAGAATCATATATTGGTGTATTAATTGACGATTTAATTACAAAAGACCCAAAAGAACCCTATCGCATGTTTACTTCCAGTGCCGAATATAGATTGTTATTAAGATATGATACAGCAGACCGCCGGCTTTCAGAAAAAGCATTTCAACATGGGTTACTTCCGGAAAGATTTTATCTAACCGTTAAAAGTAAGGAAAAACTCCGGCACACTCTTATTGAATATATTCAAAAAACCAATATTTCACCTACAGATATTAACCCTATTTTAGAATCAAAAAAAGAATCTCTTTTAAAATCAGGTGTCATTTTAAGTAAAATTTTAAAAAGACCATCAATCACATTCGATGATATTTCATGTTTCTTGCCACAAAATTTGGTAGATGAGTGTTCAAAACACCAAAACCTAAAAAATATTATTGAAGTCGACATAAAGTATGAAGGATATATAAAAAGAAACCTCAGCCAAGTAAAAAGTCTGGCTAACAATGAAAATAAAAAAATTCCATCCTCTCTGGACTTTCGAAAAATCACCTCAATTACCAAAGAAGCCCAGGAAAAATTATTTAAAATCAAACCGGAAACAATTGGACAGGCCTCCAGAATACCCGGAGTAAAACCATCTGATATTACAACCCTTCTGATTTTATTAAGCAAATAAGGTTTCACGTGAAACACTTACCCATATTAGAAAATTTCTTTACTAAATTTTCACAGAAAGATTATTTTAAATCTCTTATAGATGCGATAAAAAGTGAAACCAATTTTTCAATATCAAATATTTCCGGTTCATCCTTTTCCCTATTAATTTCTCTTTTATCAAAATCTATTTCTAACCCAATAATTATTATTTCTGACAATCAAAGTGAAGTTGAAAACATTAGGGATGATTTAGATTTTTTAACTAAACAAGATAATATTTGTTTTTTGTCAAATTTTGAAAAGACCACAAATCTCGATACAAACACTGAATTAATAAATACTTTTTTTATCAACGACACTTTGGAAAAAATTAATAAATATTCTAATCCAATTATAATTTCAACAATTGAGGGTCTTTTATCACACTTTCCCACAAAAGACTTTTATAAAGAAAATACTTATATACTTGAAAAGGATAAAATAACTGATAGGTCGGTTTTTATTGACACCTTAGAAAAGTTCGAATATAACAGGGAACATACTGTTGAATACCCTTTAGAATATTCAATTAAAGGATCACTCATAGATTTTTTTCCACCGACTTCAATAAATCCATACAGAGTGGAATTTTTTGATAATAAAATTGAATCAATTAGATCTTTTAACCAGGAATCTCAATGTTCGCTTAAACAATTTAACCAGATAGAATTAAAACCTCCGGCAAACAAAAAACCAAAAATAACAAAAATAACATCCTTTTATTCCTATTTACAAAGTATTCCTGTGCAGTTTCATCTTCATAGCGAAACATCTTACAAAAAAACCATTGAAAGACTAACTCTTTTAGATAATTTACCCAAAATAATAAATGTTAAAGTAAATGATTATTTAAAAAGTTCTCTTGATTTTAATTTTCAAACACCTGTTTTAAAAGGTAAAAATATAGATTTATTTAAGGAACACTTAAAAAACATTAAAAATTTCAACCAACAACCCGAAATTATAATATTTTGCAATCAAATGTTTCACGTGAAACATTATAAAAGAATATTTAATGATTTTAATCTAAAAATTATTGAGGGTAATCTTTCCGGTATCGTGGAAAATAATGATTTGGGAATATATATATATCCGGAAAACGAGATATATAAAAAAGAACGATTTTCAAAATCTTTTAGAAAAATATCAAAATTATATGAATTAGAAAAAATAAAAACGGATAATTTAAATGTTGGAGATTTTATTGTTCATTTAAATTATGGTATTGGTAAATATCTTGGTTTAAACAAAGTAGAGGCTTTTGGAACTCAAAGAGAGTGTATTGCTCTTGAATATAATGGTGGTGATAAAATTTATATTCCTCTTGAAAATCTCCGGGATGTACAAAAATATAAAACGCCCGATGATTTTGATCCAAAATTAAGTAGTCTTTCATCTACAGAATGGGAAAGAAAAAAACGAAGAACTAAAAAATCTTTAGAAAAAATAACCAAAGAAATAATTAAACTTTATGCCGACAGAATGAATAGTAAGGGTTTTGCTTGTGAACATGATACAGATATGCAAAAAGAAATGGATATGGAATTTACCTATGATGAAACCGCTGATCAGATTACCGCAATAAATGAAATAAAGAAAGATATGGAATCTGATTTTCCAATGGATAGACTTTTATGTGGAGATGTTGGTTTTGGAAAAACAGAAGTGGCAATAAGGGCCTCTTTTAAAGCAGTTTCAAATTCAAAACAAGTTGCTATTTTGGTTCCTACAACTATTCTGGCTGATCAACATTATAAATCCTTTTGTGACAGATTAGAAAATTATCCGGTGCAGATAGAAATTATTTCACGATTTATAAAAAAGAAAAAACAAACGGAAATACTTAATAATCTTGAAACAGGTAAAACAGATATAATAATTGGAACTCATCGTTTATTAACAAAAGATATAAAATTTCATAATTTAGGTTTGCTAATAATTGATGAGGAACATCGTTTTGGTGTAAAACATAAAGAAAATATAAAAAATATAAAGAAAAATATAGATATATTATCTTTATCTGCAACTCCAATTCCGCGCACACTACAATTTTCCCTAATTGGTGCCAGAGATTATTCTCAGATAAATACACCACCAAAATTAAGACTGCCAATTTATACTGATATTATTCATTTTGATATCGATAAAATTAAAACATATATAAAACGGGAAATAAATAGAAAAGGACAAGTATTTTTTGTTCATAATGAAATAAAGTCAATCCATGTAATGGCTGGAAAATTACAGCAAATATTCCCTGACCTGCGAATTAGATATGCACATGGACAGATGAAAGAAAAAGAACTTGAGCCAATTATGAAAGATTTTATTAATCATAATTTTGATATTTTAGTTACAACATCCATAATTGAATCAGGAATAGATATTTCTAACGTTAATACAATTTTTATTAATAAATCCCATAATTTTGGTTTGGCACAGTTATATCAGTTAAGAGGTCGGGTTGGAAGAGCTAACAGAAGAGCCTATTGTTATCTGATAATTCCCAAAAAAGGTAAGTTAAACAGAACAGCAATTCATAGATTACAAACAATAAAAAGATATACCTCTTTGGGTTCGGGTTACTCAATAGCTTTAAAAGATTTGGAAATACGTGGAACCGGAAATTTATTTGGATTGGAACAAAGCGGAGATATTCAATCTATTGGATATGACCTTTATGTAAAAATATTAAAAGAAGCAATTGAAGAACAAAAAATAAATAATGATTTAATTGATTTAGAAGAAAAGAAAAAAATCATTAATGTGCAAATAAAACATAAATTACCGGCATATTTTCCAGAGTACTATATTAATTCGGCTGATGTAAGATTAGAATTGTATAAACGATTATCACTATTAAATAGCATTAGCGCATTGAAAAATATCCAAACTGAAATAATAGATAGATATGGTTCAATTCCAATTGAAGGAAAAAAACTATTAGTAATAACTGGTATTAGAATATTATCATCTGACTTGCTTATAAAAAAATTACACATTTTACCACGATCCGTTAAAATCCATTTTAGTGAAGAAATGGAAATAGAGAACCCAACACAAGTCATTGAAGTAATAAACAAAATTACAAAGGAATTAAATTTATCATATAAATTTCTGCCAGCGGAAACATTTTCTTTTATATTGCATTTTAGAAATGATGTATCAGTTGAGATATTAAAACAATTCTTGTTTATGCTTAGAGAGGATATTAATTTATAATGATATTTTTTAAAAAAATATTAAATATTAGATTTTTTTGTCTATAGTATTGTATTTAAGAAAATTATAAATATTAAATAGGAGGAAAACAATGAGAAAAACAGCAACATTATTCTTGGTAATTACCTTATTATTAGGTAGTTGTGCTAAAAGTCCAGAACCGGATGTCTTTTTAAAAATAGGATCAGATTTTTATAACCTTGACGATTTTTTTAAAACTAATATAAAAAATAATTTTATTAAATTACCTGAGGAAACTAAAGTATCAAAAATTAATTCCTTCGTAGAAAACAAACTATATTCTATTGATGCAGAAAAACAAAATTACGAACAAACAGATAGTGCTTTATCTGTAAAATTAAAGGGTTTTAAAAAGAATGTATTAATACAAACATATCTTAATAAAACTATTTTAGATTCAGTTATTACAGATGAATATATCAAACAAATTTATGATAAAACATCAGTAGAAGTAAAAGCCAGCCATATTTTAATAAAACCTGAAAACAAAATGAGTTCAGAAGAGGCGTTGGCAAAAGCGAATGATATTTATAAAAAAATATTAAATGGTGAAAATTTTACTGATCTGGCCAATGAATATTCTGCAGATAAAGCAGCTCCAGGCGGAGATCTTGGATATTTTTCCTGGGGAAAAATGGTTCCGGCTTTTCAGGAAAAAGTATTTTCAATGGAAATAGGAGAAATTTCAAAACCTTTAAAAACACAGTTTGGTTATCATATTATTAAATTAGTCGATAAAAGAACCAAACCAAAACAACAAACTTTTGAAAAATCAAAAAAATCACTCAAAAAAAATGCAATTCAATCTCATAGACAAGAATTAAATAAAAGATATCTTGAAACAGTTGAAAGAATCAAAAAATCAATGGATTATAAATTAAATAATGAAGTACTTCCTTTAATTTGTGATGAATACAAAGACAAAAAATATAAGGGTGGATATTTGCAAATCATGAAACAAATAGAAGCCAATCCGGTAATTATAACTACAAAAAATGAAAATTTTGACAAAGAATGGTTTACCAATAAAATTGAAGAATATAATTATGATTTTAATGCTGGTAAATATTTATCAGACCCAAAGGGATTATCCCAGGTGCTGGAATATATTTTTACAAGAAATATATTTTATACAAACGCTCAGAAAATGAATTTACAAGATGATCCTGATTTTTTAGAAGAATATAATATTTTTAAAAATAAAGAAATAATAAATCATTATAAAAAAGAAAATATTAAAAAATTATCAAAGGTAAGTGAAAAAGAATTAAAAGATTATTATGAAAAAAATAAATCAGAATATATGACTGATGAAAAATTTGAGGTTAGAGAAATTTTTGTAAAAGATGAATCACTTGCAAATGAAATTTTAACTAAAATTCAAATGGGTGAAATGTTTGAAAAATTATCCGATGAGTACACTGAGCGATATAATAAGAAAAAAGTAAAAGGTTATTTAGGTTTTATATCAAACAAGCAATACGGAAAAATTGGAAAAATTGCAGAAAAGTTAAAAAAAGATGAAGTTTGTAAAACTCCAATAAAACATAAAGACGGTTTTTCCATAATAAAAGTATATGATAAAAAAGATGCTGAACTTAAAGATTTTGATAAGGTTAAGCATACCATAAATAGAAAATTACAATCAAAAAAAGAAAAAGAAGTAAAAGAAAAGTTGTATAAAAAATTATTAAATAAATATAAGGTTAAAATTTATTGGAAAACTTTTAATATTAAAAACCAGGATTCTTAATTTGAAAAAAATTATATTTTTTATATTAATAATTTCTTTTAGTAGTTGTCATAAACAAAAAAAACAAATTGAATATATTGCTAAGGTTGGAGATTCATATTTAACAGAAACAAAATTATTATCAATGATACCAAAATACGATATGAACAATCCGATTCATAAAACTTATATTAATTCTGTTATTTCCAACTGGATAACAAAAGAAGTAATTTATCAAAAAGCCAGAGATTATCACTTTGAAAAAGATAAATCCCTATTACAGAAACGCGATATTTTCTTTAGAGATTTAGTAATTGATTCTTATTTGAAATATCATTTTCAAACTAAAATAAGTATTACTGAAAAAATGATAAAAGAATATTATCTGGAAAACAGAAAAAGTTTTATTCGTAATTTCAATGAAGCAAAAATATCTCATTTATTGGTTAAAGAATATGAAGAAGCTAAAAGAATACGTTCAGTTTTATTATCAAGAAACGCTAAACTAAAAGAAGACTTGTATAATAAATATACTTTTGAAACAAAAATAGTTAAGCAGGGTCAATCACTTGAAGAAATAGATAAAACAATTTTTGAAACAAAACCCAGGCGTGTTTTGGGACCAATAATGAGTAATTATGGATTTCATCTTATCTATATTTATAAAAGATATACAAAAGGTTCATACAGACCAATTGAAGAAGTTAGAGATGAAATTATTCAACGGTTGACCCAAAAATATATTCAGGAAAATTACCTTATTTTTTCTGATAGTTTAAAATCCATAAGTAATTATGAAATTGATGAAGATATTCTTTTTAAATTTATGAATGAAAAATGTTATATTAAAATGATTGAGTAAAAAAAATGAAAAAATATGTAATATTAATAATTTTATTAGTAAGTATATCAGTATCTCAGGAAATATTGGATGGAATAGCAGCTATTGTTGGTGAAAATATTATTTTAAAAAGTGATATTGATCAGTTTGCCAGAATGAATGCATCTCAAATGGGAATAAACCCGGCTAATGATATTGAAAAATGGAATGAATTAAAAAGGCAGTCTTTACAGGCCTTAATAGATGAAAATATTCTATTGGAACAGGCAAAAATAGAAACAATAGAAGTAAAAGATCGTGATGTTGAAATGTATTTGGATCAACAGATTAATGATATTATAAGGCAAACTGGTTCTGTTGAAAAAGCAGAAGAAATTTTAGGAAAGTCTCTGCCAAAAATAAAAATGGATTATCGGTATTCAATTAGAAACAGGTTGATTGTACAGAATTTAAGATCAACAAAATTTTCTAAAATTAAAATAAGCAGAAGAGAGGTAGAAAATTTTTATGAGACTTATAAAGATAGTATTCCGGAAATTCCTCCTAGTTTGGATTTCAGTAATATTCTTATTGAAATAAAACCGGGGAATAAAGAAAATACAAGGGCTTATAAATTAATTGATTCACTGAGAACTTTGCTAATTGATGGAAAAGAAGATTTTGATAAATTAGCAAAAAAATATTCTCAGGATCCCGGTAGTGCTGTTGCCGGAGGAGATTTAGGATATATAAATCGTGGTGATTTTGTTACAAAATTTGAAGAAGTAGCCTTTTCTCTAAAAGATAACGAAATAAGTAAAATTGTAAAAACTGAATTTGGTTATCATATAATCCAATTTATTGATAGAAAAGGTGAAAAAATTAATGTTCGTCATATTTTAATTATACCTGAAATTTCAGAGCAAAATAAAATTGATACAAAAAATTTCATTGATGATCTTTATGCAAAGATATTAAATAATGAAATTTCCTTTGATTCTGCGGCTTTTAAATATAGCGACGATACAGATTCAAAAATTAATATGGGACGAATAAGCCGTATTCAAAAAAATCAAATTAAAAATAAAAAATTTATATCTGTTATGGATAATTTGGAAATTGGTCAAATAAGTGAAGTTTTTCAAACTGATCTTGGTTATCATATTTTAAGATTAAATAATATATATGACGATAGTTGGGTGATTATTAAAAACTATGCTTTGGAAAAGAAAAAGAATGATATGTACTTAAACTGGATTGAAGAATTACGTTCAAAATTTTTCATTGATAAAAAAGTTGATTATTAGTTTATTTCAATATAAACAGAGTTTTTTTGAAATTAGAAGTGATGTTGATAACCAATAGACATATCTTATTAACTATGTTAGTAAGTTGTTAAGAGAAATTAATAAATCGTAATATTTGTAATATTAATTAAAAATATCTTTAAAATTCTTTAACAATTTTCATTTACTAACATTTTTTAAGAAGTTATACAGACTTGATAATAGAGGATGAAAAATTAAATATTAACATATCAACACACTAATAATAATAATAATTAAAAGATATATAATATAAATAAATAAAAAGATAAAAAACTTGAATATTTTATAATGATTTACTAATATAAAAAGAAAAATAATTATTGGTAAAAAGGAGTTAAAAATGTATCTAAGTATTCAAAGGAATATATTACAGAAAAATTTACAACAATTAATTAAAGTATCTCCAATCAGATCAACAATGCCAATTTTAAGCAGTGTGCTTTTCCAGGTAGAAGGAAATATTTTAAAATTAATGGCCAGTGATATTGAAATAACAATGGCAACAACCATAGAAATAAATAATGGTCAAGATGGATCAGTTACCATTCCTGCTGTTACTATTTTGAATCTGGTGAATGAAATAAATGAACCGGAAATTGTTATCTCCTGTTCGGAAAACTATGAAGTAAATTTGAAAACTAATAATGGAATTTTTTCTATTATGGGAAAACCTGGAGAAGAATTTCCTTCATTACCATCGATAAATACTACCAAAAATATTCAAATAAGTAACGAAATATTTTCAAGAATGATTAGAAAAACAATTTTTGCAGTGGGTAGAGATGAACTAAAACCGGCACTATTAGGAGTATTATTTGAATTTAATCCAAAAGAAATAATAGCCGTTTCAACAGATAGTCATCGTTTAGTTTGTTTAAAAAGAAAAGATTATCCCTCCGGAGATATTACAGAAAAAATAATAATTCCGTCAAAATTTTTAAATATTTTATTATCGTATCTTGAAACCGATAAAAACACAACTATTTCCTTAAGTGAGAATCATGTTAAAGTGGAATTAGAAAATACTGTGATTTTTTCCAGGTTAATAGATGAAAATTTTCCGAATTATGAAAAAGTAATTCCTGATGAAAATAAAAATATTGTTATTTGTGATGTAAAAGAATTGATAGCGGTTTTAAAAAGATGTGCAATTTTGTCTAATAAATCCACTAAACAGGTTTCAATTAATTTTGATAAAGAAGGTTCAAAAATTGATACGATTGATGCTGAAAGAAGATCTTCTTCAGATGAAAAAATATTTATGCAATATGAAGGTGAATCCATAACAATCGGCTATAATGCGGAATATTTAATAGATATTTTGAAAAATATTGAGACATCAAATGTAATTATAAAGTTTAATAATGAATCAGGTCCAAGTATTTTCTTAAGTGAAGACCAAAACGAAGATGAAGACCTAACTATGCTTTTGATGCCTATTATGTTAAATGAATAATTTATTACAAGATATTGATATTAAATAATTTAAAAATAATAAATTTTAGAAATTATATAAATAGTACTTTTAATTTTAATAAAAATTTAAATATTATTTTTGGTGAAAATGGATCTGGAAAAACATCCATTTTAGAGGCAATTCATTACCTTACTTTATCAAAAAGTTTCAAAACCAAATATGATAGAACTGCTTTAAATAAAGACAGCAATTATTTTCAAATTTTTGGTGAATTTATAGGTGAAGATAATAAAAAAATAAATGTTAATGTTAATTATGAAAATAATATTGGAAAAAAAATATTATTGGATAAAAATCCTTTAGAAAAAAAAACTGATATTATTGGTAAAATACCAGTAGTAATTTTATCACCGACTAATAATGATATAACTCTCGGAAATCCTTCTATAAGGAGAAATTTTATTAATCGTATAATTTCCCAGGTGGATAAAAAATATTTTCAGGCTCTGATCGATTATTCAAAAAGACTTACCGATAGAAATATATTACTTAACGATTATAAAAATAAAAATAATACCTATGATCAGTATTTTGAAGTTCAGGATGAATTATTAGTTAAATCAGCAAAAATAATTTATGAAAAACGGATTCAATTTTTAGAAAAATTTGAAAAAATATTTATTAAAAAGTTTGAAAATATTACCCATTTAAATTTTGCACCAAAAATAAAAATTAATTATAATATTAAGTCAGAAATGGTTAACTTAGAGACAGTTTTTATTGACAAGTTAAAAAAAAGGTTTAATAAGGATCTTTTGCTCACCAGAACAACGTGTGGGCCTCATTTAGATAATGTTATTTTTTATATTGATGAACACGAATTGAGGGAAATCGGGTCACAAGGCGAAAACAAGGTTTTTTTAGTCGCTCTGAAAATGGCAGAAGCTGATTACATAGAAAAAAATATTACAAAAAAAGTAATTTTTTTATTAGATGATCTTTTTGCACTACTGGATGGAAAACATTGTACCCGGATTGTAAAAGAAATAAGCATGACAAATCAAACATTTGTAACAACTACAGATATATCTGAGTTGAAAAAATATAATTTGGAAATAGAAAATTCCAGTACACTATTGATTGATTTGTCTAGTGGAGTTTCCTGATTTTGAAAACTTTGAAATCTGCCTTAGATAAATTATTAAAAAAATATGGAATCGAAGAGGAAGTATGGCAGGCTGAGGCTATTTTGATTTGGAACGATGTAGTTGGAAAAACTATAGCATCCCATACTGAAGCCCATAAAGTTTCATATGGAAAATTGTTTATAAAAGTAGATTCACCGGTTTGGAGAAACGAATTGCTTTTTCAGAAAAAGGAAATTTTAGCAAGAATAAATAGAAGATTACAAAAGACAAAAATAAAGGAGATAGTATTACGGTAAATAAACAACAAGCAGAAAACACTAATTATGATGCTGGTAAAATTACAGTTCTCAAAGGTCTTGAAGCTGTTCAAAAACGCCCGGCTATGTATATTGGTGATACTGGTAAACGAGGTTTTCATCACCTTGTTTATGAGGTAGTTGATAATTCAATTGATGAGGCTCTCGCCGGATACTGTGATGAAATTAAAGTTACAATTCACCAGGATAATTCAGTAAGTGTGCTTGATAATGGACGTGGAATTCCGGTAGATATGCATAAAGATCAGAAAAAACCAGCCGTAGAAGTTGTAATGACAGTTTTACATGCCGGAGGTAAATTTGATAAGGGTTCTTATAAAGTATCCGGAGGTTTACACGGGGTTGGTATTTCAGTTGTAAATGCACTTGCTGAAAATTTGGAAGTAAAAGTGTATAGAGATGGTAAAATACATCAACAAACCTATAAAAAAGGAAAACCACAAAAAAAACTTGAAGTAATAGGAACAACAAAAAAAACAGGGACATTTATTCATTTTAAACCTGATTCTGATATATTTACTTACTCGGTTTTTGATTATTCTGTTTTAGAAGAAAGACTTCGTGAATTAGCTTTTCTAAATAAAAATGTAAAAGTAGAAATTATAGATGAGCGCGATGATGAACAGAAAGAAGTTTTTAAATATAGTGGCGGATTAAAAGAATTTGTTAAATATATTGATGAGACCAGGCCATCAATTATTGGAGATCCAATTTATCTGGATAAAATTCACGATGATGTTCCCATAGAAATAGCTATGCAATATAATACTTCTTACCGCGAAAATATTCTGACTTTTGTTAATAATATTAATACAATTGAAGGTGGATCTCATCTTGCAGGATTTAGATCAGCTCTAACCAGAACTATAAATAATTATGCTACAAAAAACAAACTATTCAAAAAAGAGGGATATTTATTATCCGGTGAAGATGTAAGAGAAGGTCTGACAGCGATAATTAGTATTAAAGTTGCCGAACCACAGTTTGAGGGTCAAACTAAAACCAAATTAGGTAATTCAGAAATTAGGGGAATTGTAAATTCTGCAGTTTCTGAATTTTTATCAGATTATTTTGAAAGAAATCCCGCACCGGCCAAGAAAGTGATTGAAAAATGTTTGAGTGCAGCCCGATCACGTGAGGCAGCCAAAAAAGCCAGAGAATTAACAAGACGGAAAAGTGCTCTTGATATTGGGAATCTTCCTGGAAAACTTGCTGATTGTTCTATGAAAGACCCTAAACTTTGTGAACTCTACCTGGTTGAAGGAGACTCTGCTGGTGGTAGCGCCAAACAGGGAAGAGAAAGAAAATTTCAGGCAATATTACCATTACGTGGAAAAATAATAAACGTGGAAAAAGCCCGGATTGATAAAATTTTAGCCAATAAAGAGGTAGGTACTATTATTACAGCACTGGGAACCGGTTTTGGAGAAGATGAATTTGATATTGAAAAATTAAGATATGACAAAATTATTATTATGACAGATGCCGATGTTGATGGTAGTCATATAAGAACCTTGCTCTTGACATTTTTTTACAGATATTTATCAAAATTGGTAGAGGAAGGACATATTTATATAGCTCAACCACCGCTTTATAAAATTAAGCAAAGAAAAAAAGAGTTTTATGCTTATAAAGAAGATGAGCGCCATGCCATAATAAAAAGATTAAAAAAAGATAATATTAATGTAAAAATTGATATTCAACGCTACAAAGGTCTTGGAGAAATGAATCCTGAACAATTATGGGAAACTACAATGAATCCTGAAAACAGATCGTTAGTAGTAGTTTCTGTTGAAGATGCAGCTATTGCAGATAAAACATTTTCAGTTTTAATGGGCGATGATGTTGAGCCAAGACGTAATTTTATTCAGAAAAACGCAAAATATGTAAAAAACTTGGATGTATAATTTATGAATCAAAAAGATTTAGATTTTAGAAGAGATAAAATAATTCCGATAAATATTGAAGACGAGATGAAAAATGCATATCTCGATTATTCAATGTCGGTTATTGTATCCAGAGCTTTACCGGATGTAAGGGATGGATTAAAACCTGTTCACCGCAGAATTATGTATGGAATGTTCGATTTAGGGTTGGTTTTTAATCGCCCTCCAAAAAAATGTGCAAGAATTGTGGGAGAAGTTCTTGGTAAATATCATCCTCATGGTGATTCTTCTGTTTATGGTGCTTTGGTTAGAATGGCCCAGACTTTTTCTTTAAGATATCCATTGATACAGGGACAAGGTAATTTTGGCTCTATTGATGGAGATAATGCTGCGGCAATGAGGTATACAGAAGCCAGGATGAGTAGAATTGCTTCTGAATTATTAAAAGATATTGACAAAGAAACAGTTGATTATGTACCAAATTTTGATGATTCTCTCCAGGAGCCAAGTGTTTTACCAACAACAATACCAACATTATTAATAAATGGTGCCAGTGGAATTGCAGTTGGTATGGCTACTAATATTCCTCCACATTGTAATACAGAAGTCCTTAATGGAGTTATTCATTATATTGATAATCCGGAATGTACAGTTGCCGATCTAATGAATTTTATCACCGGACCTGATTTTCCAACCGGAGGTATTATTCTTGGAAAAAGTGAAATCGTAAAAGCCTATGAAACAGGCCGCGGAATTATCAAAATGCGCGCTCGTGCATATACCGAAACAATGAAAACCGGAAAAGAGCGAATAATTATTACGGAACTTCCATACCAGGTAAATAAAGCTAATCTTATAACAAAAATTGCTGATCTTGTAAAAAATAAGGTTATAGAGGGTATTACTGACCTTCGTGATGAATCAAATAAAGAAGGGATTAGGGTAGTAGTTGAATTAAGAAAAGATATTTATCCCGAAGTTATTCTTAATCAGCTTTATCAAAATACTCAGTTACAAGATAGTTTTGGTATTAATTTACTTGCTTTGGATAAAGGCATACCGAAGTTATTAAATTTAAAACAGATAATTGAGAAATTTATTGCTTTCAGGATTGAAGTTGTTGTTAGAAGAACCCAATATGATCTTAAAGTTGCCGAAGCAAAAGCTCATATTCTTGAAGGTATAAAAATCGCTCTGGATAATATTGATGAAGTCATTAAAATAATCCGGGCGTCGGGATCACCTTCCGAAGCTAAAGAAAAATTAATAGTCAGGTTTTCATTTTCAGATAAACAGGCCCAGGCTATTTTAGACATGCGCCTGCAAAAATTAACAAGTTTGGAAATTCATAAAATTATTGAAGAATATAAAGATATTCTGAAATTAATAGAAAAATTAAAATTCATCCTGAATAATACTTCGGAGCAATTTTTAATTGTTAAAAATGAATTACTTGAAATAAAAGAAAAATATGGTGATGAGCGCAAAACAGAAATTATGGGCGGCCTGGGAGATTTTTCTATTGAAGATATGATTGCCGAAGAAGATATGGTTATTACAATTACAAATCATGGTTTTATAAAACGCTTTCCTGTTGATTCTTCAAGACGACAAAATAGAGGTGGCAGAGGAAGCCGAGGTGCGAAAACCAGGGATGATGATTATGTAACCAATATTTTTATAGCCAATACACATGATTATATTATGTTTTTTACTGATATTGGTAAATGCTATTGGCTAAAAGTTCATGAAATTCCTCGTGGTGGCAGAACAACCAGAGGACGGGCGATTGTTAACCTCATCAAAACGACCGAGCCAAACGAACAGGTTAAAGCAATTCTTGCTGTAAAAGAATTTACTGATGATCGCTATATTATGATGGCAACAAAAAAAGGAACTGTTAAGAAAACAAACTTATCTGCATTCGGTAATCCCCGTAAAGGTGGAATTAAAGCAATTAATATCGGTGATGACGACGATTTGATTGAAGTTTTGATTACTAATGGTAGTATGGATATTATTATGGGAACCTCGCATGGAAAATCTATTAGATTTAGAGAAAGTGATATCAGGTCTATGGGACGTACTGCTGCCGGTGTCAGGGGAATTAAAATTCCCGGCAAAGGTAACGAGGTTGTTGGAATGGTTACTGTAAAACAAGAGGCAGGAACTTTGTTGGCTGTATCAGAAAACGGATATGGAAAGAAAACAGAAATTAGTGATTATCCGGTTATTAACAGGGGTGGCGTTGGCGTTATTACTTTAAAAACATCACTTAGAAATGGTAAAATGATTGCCCTGAAAGAAGTTGTTGATACTGATGATCTCATGATCATCACCCAAAAAGGTATTCTTATCCGCTTACCTGTGGCAACTGTTCGTACAATCAGTAGAAATACACAGGGTGTCAGACTAATTAAATTAGATGGTGATGATTCAATTTCCGCCGTTACACGAATAATGGAATCTGACAAGATTGAAGATTCCGAAGAAGATGAAATAGAAGCAGGACAACAGTCAATAGAATAAATGGTTAAAAATAAAAAATCTCCCATTATGTTTCATCATGGGAGATTTTTTTATAAGAAATTATTTTTTAAAAAAAATCAGGCGGTTTCAATAATAGAAGAAATTATTTTACTTAAGTTTATTTTATCATCAAACAATATTATACCCACAGATTCACATCCCGCATGCTTTGCAGTAATAGTTTCTGCATAAATATCTTTTGAAATAATTGAAAGATTGTTTTTATCAACTATGTTTTGTTCAAAATTGGTAAACTTTTTCAGTGTTTTTGGAATAAAGAGAATGGATTCATAAAATTGATCTGGAAAATTTGTTAAAATAGTATTTCTTATTTTTTTGGAATATAAGTCCGTAACATCGGGAAAACGCACACCAAAATTATCATTATTTTGTCCAATTAGCGGATTTTGGCCAGAGCAATTAATATGGTCGGAAATTATAATGTTTTTATCTTTTTTACCACTCTGTAAACTATACCCATTACCAATAAAAACAAAAATTTTAATATTCTTAGAAATTAATTGTCTTATAATATTTTTTCTATCAACAACTGAGTATTCTGTTTTAAGATATAAAACATTATAAAGATTTTTGTTATCGGAAAATATTTCAATATCATCGTCATGATCAAGAAAATTGGTGTTAATATTTGGAAATAAATATTTATTTGGTTTAATAGTTGTAATTACAGCCAGTTTGTGATTGTTAAAAATTTGGTTAAAAGAAATATCGGTAAATTTATTTTCATTCATCAATATTCCTCATCGCTATTTTGTTCACCAAGATCATCTTTAAAGGAAATATCACCTTCCTGGAAGGCGTAAGTTTGGATTATATCATTTTGTTTTTTTACAATTTGTTTAAAAGAATGAATTATTTTTTCTCTTTCAAATTTCAAGTTGGTGATAGTTTTGTCTATTTTGTCTTTTTCTCTTTTTGCTCCCTGAAGGGCTTCGGTGGCTACTCTTTCGGCATCTATTACTATTTGGGCGGCTTTTTCAGTAGCGCCGGCTAATATTTGTCCGGGAGTTGTACCGTCAATTTTCCGAAATTCAATGTCAATTTGCTCAAAATCTCGGATTTTTGTTTCCATTTTTTTGAATTCTTCACCCATCATTTCCAAAAAATAATGCACTTCAACAGGATCGTAGCCACGAAAAGTTTTATTAAATTTTCTATTAATAATATCTTTTAGAGTAATCATATAAACATTCTAGATTATTTATTAAAGAAGTGTTTGACCCAGGCGTTTTAAAACATTAACTACAAATTCATCAAGAAAATACAAAACCAAAATAGCAATAATCGGAGATATATCAAATGAAAAAGCAGGAAGGTGTTTTCGGATTTGTTCTAAAACCGGTTCCACCATGGAATTAATTAAGGTTATTATTTCATGCTTTTTTGAGAGGGAAAACCATGAAATCATGGCATTTACTATAATGACAAAGATATAAAGATTAATAGCAAAAGACAATATTTTTGCGATTGCGATAAATAGATATCCAAATATAAACATAATCATCTCGTTGGTTATTTTAAAAAAACACTTCCTAAACTATGAATTTTTTTTATATTTATCTATAAAAAAATATTAAGGATAATTTTTATCATAATTGACATACAAAAATTGATTGATAATTTCAACCGGATGCAAAAAAAACAGATATTTGTGTAATATTATTTCAATAGATTTTTTACAATTAATAACAATTTTTCCAGGTCTAAGGGTTTTTTCATTGTATAATGAGCACCAATCATTGATGCAAGTTTTAGATAATTTTCAGGGCCAATTCTTCCACCACCGGAAATAGCGATGATTTTAATGGTGTCATGTGTTTTTTTGATTGCTCTTATAATTTCAAGACCTTCTACCTCGGGCATAATAATATCGAGGATAACCAAATCAATATTTTGGTTTTCCAGGATATTATTAACCTCTTTTCCATGTTCGGTAGTAATTGCATTGAATCCTTCTCTTGTTAAAAATTTTTTAAGTAAATACAGAATAGGTTTTTCATCATCAACAATTAAAATCTTTTTCACACAGCCCTCTTTTTTTTAATTATTTTATTCACTATTTCGCCTATTTGGCTAATAACAAGGGGTTTCATTGCTACTACATCAATAGTTGGCATTGCTTTTATTACCTGAAGGTTTTTCCCAAATCCGGTTAGCAACATAATCGGAATATCTTGCCTGATGTTTTTAATTTGTTCTGACAGGCGAGTTCCGATAATGTCCGGCATCAACAAATCTGTAATTACCAGATCAAATTTCCCGGGTTGTTTTTTAAATAAAGCCAAAGCATCTGTGGCGCTCGTGAACCCAACCGTCTTATAACCTAAATTTGTAAGTAATTTTATTCCAAGGTTCATAATTACTTGTTCATCATCAATAAACAAAATTCTTTCCCCGTTTCCTTTCATCAGGGGCTTCTCAATGATATGGGTTGTATTTGGTTTTAATGAAATTATCGGAAAAAAAATCTGAATTTCTGTGCCTTGATTAATTTCACTTACAATATTAAGGATTCCGTTATGACTTTGCACAATACCATGAACAACAGACAAGCCCAGTCCGTTTCCCGATTTTTTTGTTGTATAAAAGGGTTCAAAAATATGTTCCATATCCTTTTCCGAAATACCAACACCAGTATCTTTGATTTTGATTAATACAAAAGAGTTATTATCTTTGTTTTTCTCCGAATTAAAATAGGGTTCAGGAGTCTTAATCTCTTCAACATTAATACTCAAAATTCCTCCGGAATTTTCCATCGCCTGGTAAGCGTTGGCACAAAGATTCATTATTACCTGGTGAATCTGGGTTGCATCAGCCATTATATGTATTGGTGATTTTGGTAAATTCAAAGCAATTTTTATTGAATTTGGAATAGATGGTTTTATTAGCCTGGAAATTTCTTTAAACAATGTTATTAGTTCTGTAGGTTTTTTATTATGCTCTGATTCTTTACTAAAAAGTAGAATTTGTTCTACCAGATCTTTGGCGCGCATAGCAGCACTTTTTATTTCTTTAATAAAACCAGACACCTCGTGTTCCGGATTTAAAGCCCTGATCGACATATCTGCATATCCAATTATTGGAGTCAGAATATTATTAAAATCATGAGCAATTCCACCAGCCAGTGTACCAATAGTTTCCAAACGTTGCGATTGTCGCAACTGAACATCGAGTTTTTCTTTTTCTTGAATAGCTATTTTTTGTGATGTGATATCACGAATTGTTAATAAAATTGATGTTGGGTTTTGGTTGGCATCACAAGCCACAACATTGTTTTTTATATGATAATAGAGGTTATTTTTGCCGTTTTTGGAACAACTAACTTCCCGTTCTTTAATTTTTTTATCATTAAAAATTGTATTATCAATACGATGACTACATTTTTCTTTGCCAAAAATTGCCTTGTTACAGTTCATACCCACAATATTATGGCCATATGTTTTCATTGCAATATCATTAGCCCACACAATCTCCATTTTTCTATTTACCATAAGCATATAATCTGGAGTTGCTTCAAGGATAGCTGATTGTTTTTCTTTTATTTGTTGTAATTCGGTCAGGGTTTTTTTTCGATCAGAAATATCAGTCACAATTCCGATTATACCAACAAGTTTTCCGGTTTTGTCTAATATCGGAGAGTCAATAATCAGTACGGGAAATTTAAGGTTATTGCGATTGGTGATATAATATTCACCTTTCCATTGTTGTCCTCGTTCTAAGGTAGTTTTAATTTCCAATGCAATATCAGGACTTATTTCTGCCGGGGCGATTTGGGTTATGTTCATTCCCAGACTTTCTTCGGCACTCCAACCATATAATTCTTCTGCTGCTTTATTCCAATAGTATATAATCCCATCCTGGTTAGTTGCGACCACTGCTTCGCCGATTGAGTCTAACAAACTTGCCTGCAAACGAATTTTTTCATTGATTTGTTTTTTTTCTTTTACATCATTAAACACTGATATAACTTCACCAGAATGTAATCTGTAAACATAAAATTCATAGGATTTTATTAGTTTATTGTGTTTATAAATAGAAAGTGGAAGTTTCTTCGGCTTTCCGTCTTTCCAAACATTTTGGAGGACTTGGAGAAATTTTGTGTTGTTTAAATCCGGGAAACATTGGGTGAAATTTTTGCCCAATACCTTGGTATGGGAAACAGATTCAATTTTTTCAGCAGCTTTGTTAAATTCTTTAATAATAAAATCTTTTCCTTTATTACACGACCGATAGACCACCACGCCGCTTGACATATTATTAACTAATTCACTATATCTTTTTTCCTTGTTGATGATAGCGGTATGAGATCGTTGTCGTTCAGAAATATCTCGAAAAGCATAGACAACGCCTAATTCTGAACCTCTATGATCATTAATAGGTGCCCCATTCGTTTCTACCAGCGTTTTTCTGCCACTTTTAGAAACTAACAAGAAAGTATCTGAATAATTTAAGAGTCCCAGATTAAGACATTCTTTTGTTACATATTGTCGGGTTTCAGTATTATACAATTTTAAATAATCAAAAATATATTTATCTGAAATCTGATCTTCATTATAACCCAGGAGTTGTTCGGCAGCAAAATTAATAAATTTTATTTTGTTTTCCATATCAACTACCAACACGCCATCGCGAATACTTTTTAATATTGTAAAAAGCCAGGCCCTGTTTTGCTTCAATTCGTTTTCGATTTTGTGTTTATATAGAGCGGTTTTTATTGTTCCATTTAATTCACGATTGAAAAATGGCTTGACTATAAATCCAAAGGGTCTTGTTTTTTTTACCAATTCAATTGTTTGTTGGTCAGTATTTGCCGTTAAATAAACCACTGGAATATTATATTTTTCCTGAATTATTTTTGTTGCTCCGATACCATCATTTTTTTCCTGTAAGTTGATATCCATTAAAACCAGATCCGGAAGATATTTTTCAACCATTTTAATTGCATCAAGTGTATTATCAGCAATGTCACATACATGATAATTAAAAGATTCAAGCCCTTGTTTAATATCTAAAGATTCAATATACTCATTTTCAACGATTAATATACTTAGATGATTCATGTAATAAACTCTTATTATTTATTTAAATGTGATAATCATTATCGCAAAATATAGATTTTCATAATGATAATTGTCTTAAAACTTGGTTTTTTGAATTTTCTGAAAAATCTAATATTAAAGTATTGCCTAATTGCCTACCAAATAAGAATACAACAAATTAGTAATATGTGTCAATGTTTTTTTAGAATTTAAAAATATAGGGAAAAATACTGTTGTTGGGTACATCTTGTTAATATTAGAATAAGTAAAATATAAACAAAAATACCCAACCAATTTTGTTTTGGACAAAGTGAGGTGGGGTATGAATTTTAATAGATAATGATTAGATGTATTTGTTCTTTATTTTACGGTAATGTTATTTCAACAGGTGTGTTATTTTTGTCTTTGCATAAAACAATTCCAATTGTTTTCTATGGATTCACTTTCGTAACATTTTCGTTCCTAAATATTATTTATTCTCATTAACAATAAATAATGAGACCAACTTAATTGAAAATAAATTTCAGATTCAACAGACAGTGTCTGTTATTTTCCATAACAATTCAAGTTTTATTAATATATCTTAAAATCTAATATATTATTACTATAGGAATAAATGAACCAAATTTTTATAATTCTCTGTCAGTTTCTTGACTACTTTTTATCATCTAACTTTAAAATTATAATACTATGTTAATTTTGGAACTTTGTAAATAAAAATTTTATGATAACATTCTGCTTGTTTCAAGAGCGATAACCAACTCTTCATTAGTAGGCACAACTAATACCTTGGTCTTTGAATCGTCAGAATTAATAAAGCCGCTTTTGCCCCTTAATCCATTATTTTTATTGTGATCAATCTTAATTCCAAGATAATCCATGTCAGATAAAATTTCTTTTCGGATAATATCAGAGTTTTCGCCAATACCGCCGGTAAATACAATCGCATCTACACCGTTCATTGCAGCTGCGTATGCGCCGATATATTTAATTATACGATAATTGTAAATATCCAGAGCCATGCGGGCGCGTTTTTTGCCTTTCAAGGCATCGTTTTCAATATCAAGCATATCGCTTGTGTACCCGGTTAATCCCAGCATTCCACAACGTTTATTAAAGAAGTGGTTTGTCTCTTCCATTGTGAATTCCTCTTTGTTGGCGATGTGAAAAATTACTCCGGGATCAATATCTCCGCATCGGGTTCCCATTATCAGGCCTTCCAGGGGAGTGAATCCCATGCTTGTATCAATTGACTTCCCGTTTTTGATTGCAGTAATACTTGCTCCGTTTCCTAAATGACAGGTAATGAGTTTTAAGTCTTCAATTGGTTTTCCAATCATTTCGGCAGCTTTTTTGGACACAAAATAGTGAGATGTGCCATGAAATCCATAGCGCCTGATACCCATTTCTTTATATAAATCATAGGGTATCCCATAAAGATATGCTACTTTTGGTAATGTTGAATGAAAGGATGTGTCAAAAACACCAACGTTTTGGACATTGGGAAGGTTTTTTTGAGCAGCCTCAATACCTTTGATATTGTGGGGATTATGTAATGGGGCAAAGTCAACACACTGATAAAGAGTTTCAATTACCTCGTTGTTTATCAAAACTGATTCAGAAAATTTATCACCACCATGTACAAGGCGATGGCCAACAGCTTCGATCTCATCAAGAGAATTAATCACACCAGTTTTTTCCCCAACAATAGTTTTGAGAATGGTTTCAATTGCAATTTCATGATTAGACTTACCTTCCAAAACCATTGAGATCGGTTCTTTTCCCGGTCTTTTGTGTTTCATCCTGGTGCCCTGAATACCAATTCGTTCAACGATTCCCAGGCATAATACATTTTGATCAGCAGTATTAATCAGTTGATATTTTACCGAAGAACTGCCGGAGTTAAGAGTCAATACGTTCATTATTTATCCTTCTTTTTATTAGTTAATAAGGTCAGATGTATTGTCTATATTATTTAGTTTTTTCAAAAAAATAACCTTTATAATATATAACATTTATTTTTTCTTTTCAATCTTGATTGAGATTATATTTTATTTATTGTGATAATATATTATGTTATTACTTCTATTGGTTAAATAGATTATTTTGTGTTGGTATAAGTATAAAATTCTTCACCTATTTTAGGATCTTGCTGTTTTATATTAAAACATTATGCCAGCGAATAATATGATTGTCATCGTCTTTAAAATCATTCAAAATAATAAATATCTAAAAAAACAACATGTTATGATTATTGGGAATGTAAGTGTTATTAGTTATTGAATATTTTCTAAAATGAATTTATATAATCCTGTAAAAATCTTTTGTATTTACATCTGTTTAATATAAATTTAATAAATGGATAGAATTAACAGGAGATAACATGAACAAGCCAACTTTATTTTTTGCCCTACTTTTTTTATTGATTATTTTTGCTGGATGTACAGACAGGTATACTGAACATTATCAGAACGGAAAATGGTATTTTAATAAAGGTCTTATTGATGAGGCTATCCTGGAATTCAAAGCCGCTACCCGGGAAGCTCCGGCACAATACCTTGCTCATCACAGTCTGGCGGTTTCCTATATTAAAAAAGGATGGTTTGAATATGCACTCAAAGAAGCGGAAATTGCCTTTGACCTTCACCCCTCTGATCAAAACTATAAATTAATTCAATTGGTAAAGCAGAAAAAATCACTCGACAGTCTCAATATTACTGTTAATAGTATTCTGAACCAGAAACCACCCTTACAGTGAGTAACGAACTTTTCCCAAACACAACCATTAGAAAAAATATAATTTCTGCCAGCCGGAGATCTGATATTCCGGCTTTTTTTGGTAATCAATTTCTTAAAGCTATAAAACGGGGTTTTGTAGAAGTTCCCAATCCCTATTCCGGAAAAAAGTATAGAGTTTCTTTACAACCCCGAGATGTGAGTGTGATAATTTTTTGGTCAAAAAACTATCAGCCTTTTTTATCAGTATTAAACAAAATCGCCCCGGATTATGACGGTCGTTTTCTTTTCCATTTTACCATTAATGGATTTTCCAAAAAAGCACAGGAAATTCTTGAGCCTAATATTCCCTCAATTTCTGATTTAGTACAAACAGCTGCCAGTTTATATGCAAAATTTGGCAAACATAGAATTTTATGGCGCTTTGATCCTATTATTTTTTCCAACCTTTCTGATTTTGATGAGCGTTTAAAAGCCTTTGGTTTTTTAGCGGAACAATTACGAAAATATTGTAGTAGATGTTATGTTAGTTTTGTGGATAAATACGGAAAAATTAAACGACACTTTCGCCAAATCGAAGAATCAGGCAAGATGAAATTTGAAACCCCTGATTTTAGCAAACAAGTTGATTTTTTCTCACAAATACAAACCATTGCCAATAAAAATAACATTAAACTTTATAGCTGTTGCGAAAAGGAAGTTGCTGTCAGGGCAGGAGTTACCCAGGCTCATTGTATTGACATAAATTTGCTTAAAGAGTTGTTTCCGGAGGAAAAATTTACTGAAAAAATTTCACCCACCAGGAAGGATTGTGGTTGCTTTCAAAGTAAAGATATTGGTGTTTATAATAGTTGCCGACATGGTTGTGTATATTGTTATGCCAATAAATAATATGACGAGATACAATCATTGTGATTATTGAAAGTATAAAAAAGCCCCGCCGTGACAGGGCTTTTAAATGTTTAGGTCTTCGTGAGGATTTTTTTACTGCACAAGATTAATAATGTAGATACTATAATGAGTTAAATTCTATCTCTATTCCAAAAATATAACCACAGTGAAAATGTTAGTGTTTGTAATAAAAGTTCCGGAAATCCAATAAAATGGTACCACAAAGGTAATTTTGAATATATTACACCTTCAATAGAAGCGGGTGCAGCTGATGGAGTTGAAATTATTCCAAAAACCACAATAATGTTCCAAAGTATTAGCCAGCCATACTTTTTGCGAAAGATCATTTCTCGGATTGGCCAGATTCCAAGGGCAAAAACAAAACCCCGAATTGGCTGAAGTAGTGGTCCTAACATTATCATTGGAGAATCATAACTTCTCATAAAATCTCTAATGATTTCCATTTCAAATATTTCCTGATAATCAAATATATTTGATAAAATTATTCCAAAAATAAAATAGGTTATAGTATGAACAAGCATTGCTTTTAATGAGAATTTAAAAAAATTCATTATAGTTTACTCCTTACCTATGATTTTGATTTGTTTGGGAAATGCAATAATTATTTCCGGACTATCTTTATATATTTTTAGTTTGCCCGTAATGATTACTTCTTTGTTTTGGTAATATTCAAGAGGTTTGATTTCTTTTTTTGTAAAATTTTTCAAATGCCTGGAAAAGATTACACAGGTAAAACTTTTTGTATAATCGACGCCAAAATTCAGATATCTTGTTTTACCTGTTGTTGATAATGTGGTATTAATAATTTGGCCTTTGACTGAAACTATTTTGTTTTTGTGCTTTACCAGTTCTTCAATATTGGTTGCATCAATAATCTTAAATTGGGCAAATCCAAGATTAATAAAAATCAAACATAGCATTAATAATTTTTTCATTCTTTTCTCCTTGTTTACATTGGGTTAGTGTCAAAAAAAGTAAAATTTTTATTATTCCTTCCTTTTTTATTGGAATAACAAAAAAAACCTACAATATTAAAAACAAATTTAGTATCCTACATCCATAGGTTTTTTAATAACACGACATTTGTCGGAATAGAAGAGAAAGAGAATTATGATATATTTTTCCTATAGTTTCCAGTTTTTATCTTTTGCTGTTGGAATGGTTACGTTGTTTATTGCTGTCCAATTATTTAATCGATATAAATTCAAATATTTAAAATCAAATATATATTTATTAGTTGCTTATATTTTATTAATGCTATTTAATTCTATAGGGTCGATATTGGATTTTACAGGTTCTAATATAAATTCAACAGAATCTTTTAGTATATATAATCAAGTTTTATTTTTTGGAATTCCACTAATACTTATGTATTTAGCTTATCATTTTAAGATTGTTTTTGCCGGAATTATGGGAAGAGAAAGCAACGGAAAATTTAAAAAGATGATTTTTATAATTACTTCAATATTTATTATTTTTCATTTACTGTTTTATATATTTAATAAATACTTACCCTTTTTTTTACCACCAATGATACTTTTATTGATGCAGGTAATATTTTTTCTAATGATATTCAATGTATTAAGAGTTTTTAGAAAAGATATAAAAAAAATTGAAGTAACATCCTGGAAATATTGGTTGAGTTTAATTTATTATATGGAATTATTTTATTTTATAATTTTAGGAATAGTGATTATTGCGGGTATTCTGGAATTATTTTCTCATATTATTTTGATAATGATAACAAGTTTTATGGCATTATTAATAAACCCATTATCCATTTTTCTGTTTGTGAAATATCATGATATTCGATATAAAAAAAAGGAGAATAATTTTGACAAATTAATAAAACAGTATAATATTACAGACAGAGAAGCAGAAATTATTCAGTTTGTTTGTGAAGGAAAAACAAATAAAGAAATTGCCGAAAAAATATTTTTATCACCACTGACAGTGCGTGATCATTTATCAAATATTTATAAAAAAACCAATGTGGATAATCGGCTGAAATTATCAAATATTTTTAAATAACCAGATAAACAATTGCGCCAACAATACCGGCAAAACCGATTACTGATAATGACGTCTTGATAAAAGATCGACCTTTGCCACCAGGATTATGAAAAACATGAATTTGAAATTCTTGGACAGCACTTTCTCCATGCGAATCAACAACTTCGAGCACAATGTTATTAACACCCTTTTGTTTTTTATCAGGCTTCCAGACTAACAAACCGGTTGTTGGATCAAACCTGGCTCCGGTTGGTAATTTCATGGCTTTATAAACAATGGGATCTCCGTTTGGATCTTTGGCCTGAAATTGATATTCATATTCAAGCCCGGCAACTGCTACGGGTTTTGGAATTGATAATATTTTAGGCTTAATGTTGACAAAAATCCGACACTCCTGTTTGTCCTGTGACATGCCATCTGATGCAATAATAGTAAATTGGTGCTCATTGATTTGGATTTCAGTTGGCCGCCAGGAAATTTTTCCCTCGGTTGATATTACCATTCCGGACGGTTCGTTTATTAATGTATATTGGATTTTGCTATCAGTATTTAAATCTGTTACTTTTACATCATATTCCCAATGACGATTTACGTATCCTTTTTCTTCTGGGGTAGATACGATAGTTGGAACGTGATTGACATAAATCTGGGCATGTTCCTCGGCAGTAAAAAAGCCATCTGTTACAGTATAGGACAGAGTTTGAAAATCATATTGCTGGTTGTTTGGTGTCCAGCGGATCTTTCCAAAAGGAGACATCTGCATCCCGACCGGACCTTCCTTTAAATTATAATTATAGAGATATATACGAACAGGCTTGGTGTATCTTGGAATACTTAGTTTTAGATGACCAAAAAAGGCTTTTATTGCTTTTGACGGATCGGGAAGCTTTTCTGTATTTCCGGAAAAGTAAAAAATTAATTTACTTTCATCGGTTAGTGTTTCAACCAAACCATAATCTTTTAACGGGCTGATATCAATTTCTTTATTAAATCTTTCTGAATAACTTGCCAGATTTTTAATTGTATTGCCTTCCAAAATTTTGGTTTCAAAGACCGCTGAATTTTGCCAGTCTGTAATTTTTGGAGACATTACATAATCAGGCAGGAAAACACCCCTGTTTTTATCAATAATAACAGGAGTATAAGCATAGGGTTCACCAACAGTTGTCAGGTCAGGGGCTTTTGATTCTATGCTGACGGGATGATTTACAAAAAGGGAAAAATCTATCACAGCCATATCAAAACCATCTGAAACCTCGATAATAAAATCAAACCAATCAACTTGGTTAAATGATGGTTTCCAGGTAATTTGACCTTTTTGATTAATTGATGCACCTGATGGATAGTCAAGCATTTTATAAAACACAGCCGGGTTTTCATTTTGATCTTCCTGTGAAATATTAAGAAGGAAAGATTCACCAATTTGGATAACACCGCGTTTTTTTACCTTGGTTGTAATTTTTGGCGGGTCATTAACATATATTGAAAAGGATTTGGAAATTTCCTGCTCACCCCAGGAAAAAGCGGCTTGAACATTGTAGAGGCCAAGCTGGGAATCCGCCGGAACCCATTCAAACACCTGGTTAGAAAGATTAAACGCCATTCCTTCGGGAGTGTTAACATCAAACCGAAGGCCTTGAATGTTTTCCAGAGATAATCCGGGAATTTTTAATTTGTGAATTACTTTTTCTCCAACATGTGCCAAAATATCAGGCTTGGGAAGATTCTGCACCCTTAGTGCTTCGTGCGATTCTGTTACAGGTGACAGATTTGTTTCTTCACCATCAAAGCCGGAATATTCTCCTAAAATATTATTTAATTCAGAAAACAATGGCTTTTCACCATCAAGCAAGGTTGAGTCGATTTTTGTTAACGCACTGTCAATTTCCACTAAAACCTCATCTACAATATTTTTTTCAGCGAAACCATTGTTTTCTTCAAATTGCCAGTAACATAATCCGTGTTGGTCATAATGAGGATTGAAAAAGGGAATAATCACTGAACCGGCTTGTTTTCCGGAATAGGTTACAACCGGATTAATTGAAAGATATTTCATGTTATTTAAAAGATGATTAACAGATACAGAGCGGGAATAAGCACTAAAGTCGGAAATATATCCGGATAGATCATATTCATATTCTACAATACCGGTAGAGTTCTTTTGATGAAAAATAATTTCATCCAGACCGTTGGAGTTTTTATCAATAACAGCAAGAGCTTCCAAAGAGATTTCTGCCGGAAAGAGAAAGTCTGATTTTAAAATATTTGTATCTTTCCAAAGCAACAGGGCGCCCCCCTGTTTCTGTGGAATTACTACTTCGGAATATCCGTTTCCATCAATATCTCCGGTTGTAATCTTTGTAATGTCTACCTGGTTTCTGTAGGTGTTACTAAATGTGTACCCCAAAATTGGCTTTATCATTGAGGAATAGCTGAATACAGATGCCTGGAGTTTTGATTTTCCTCCGAATATTAACATTTCTACACCGGGAAGCGTATCTAATTCCGCTATCATTGCCCTGAATGGTAACATGCCATCTAAAATATCTAAATCAGATGATTGATATAGAAAATAGAGGTTTTTTTCATCTAATTCACCTCTAACAGAAATTACAGATATTCCTCGCGCCGGACTTCCTGAACTAATAATTAAATCTTGATTACCATCTCCATTAAAATCTCCATTTTCCACAAATAATGGGCGCTGTCGCATTGCCAACTCTCCGGATTGTGAAAATGTCACCAGGTTTTCGGTTTTTATTCCATTTGTATATTCAAAAATATATAACCAGTAAGGATCTCCATTTTGAGAAGATTCCACAACATTCAAAGTTGCACAAAGTTCTGGCAACTGGTCATTATCAAGATCGGCTACGGTAATATCGGTAAAATCGCCACGAATGTCTTTTGGAATTTGATATTTCCAAACAACATTAAAATCTTTGGTGACAGATTCTTCAAGATGAACTAAAAATGTTGAACCTCGTACAGGTTGTCCGGACTCGTCAGTTTTAGCAGCAATACCCAGAATATCCAGAAACTCATCATTATCAAAATTAAATCCACCGACTGTTTGTAATAAAATTATATTTTTATTTTTAAAGGGAAAAATCTCCGGTTCTCGAACCTGGGCAAAACAGGTCAAAGACAAAAGGAGAAAGATGCACAATTTCTTTATTATTGGTTTTGTTTTCATGTATCTCCTAAATATCATTCCAGATGTTTGAACAAATAATCCTTTACAGAATATATTCCTACCTCTTATTAAAATCAAGCAAAATCTTGCTTTTTAAGCAGTTCCGCAAATATTGTGTTTAATATTACCTCATAATTCATAATCAGAAAGGTTTTCTGTTATTCTGAACAATTGGAAACCACGAATTCATTAAGATGTAAAGCCTTAAAAAATAAATTTTAAGGAATAATAAAATACAAATAGTTTTTCTTGGATAATTAGCCGATATTTAGTAAAAATATAATATATTCCCGAATAGAAATTACTCTATAATTTTTACCTGTATCTCACTAGGGAAAATATCTCTGATAAAATTCCGGTTCTATTCTTTTGGTGTTGGCCATTTAAATGAACCATTTTGCATAAAACAGACGATTTGCTCTATGCTCTGGAAGGATTTTTTAATAACGGCTTCTTTTGTGTTAAAGGAATTGTGAGGTGTAAGGATCACATTTTCATGTTTTGCCAGTGATAATATAGCAGCAGTCTCCGGATTACCCGGCTGTTGGGATTTGGTGCGGAGCTGATTTGCCAGATCGCTTTCCTGATTATAAACATCTAATCCAAGTCCACCAAGATGACCATCTTTGATTAATTGCAACAAGTCCTCTGAGTGGGAAAGTTCTCCCCGCGCAATGTTTACAAAAACAACTCCGGGTCGGGCCTGTCTAAGCCTGTCCGCTGAAAAATAATTCACATTGCTAGCAGTTAAGTTCATAGCACATACGATAATGTCGGCCCTTGATAAGCCTTCTTCAATATTGACATAATTGGCAAAATCATATTTTTCTATCAGATCGACTCCATATACAGTCATGCCAAGCCCGTTCCCGATTTTAATAACCTCGGAGCCAATATTTCCGACGCCAACCACGAGTAATGTTTTTCCTCTGGTTTCCTGACCCGTTAAGCCATCTCGGCAAAAAGTTTTAAAGTTGTGTATCTGCCGGGGCAATTTTCGTAATAATGCCATCCAGATTGTCAGAGCCTGTTCAGCCACAGCCCGGTTACAATATAAAGGCAAATAACCGGTCTGGCATTTTGTACCCGATTCGGCTTGATATTTTAATAAATGGTCATACCCGGTGCTTCTGGAGAGAATTGCCTCCAGAGTTTTTCCCCAGGAGTTTGGGATTCTGGATTGTGTACGCAGGCTGATAATTGTGGCGGGAATGTTTTCAGAATCGTACTCCTGGATTGTTTTCCAGGTAAAACCGGCCTTGATTTGTTTTGGTAAATTTTTTTTTAGCTCTTTTTCTTCCTCTTCAAAAGCTTCGTAAAAAAACACATCATATTTATATTTTTTTAGCATTGTATTCTTTCTGTTTAATAATTAAAGATTGCTTAACCCGGCCTTAAAACGCTTAATACCTTTTTCAAGATTTTGCATACTATTGGCGTACGAAAAGCGGATATAATTTTCCGCGCCAAATGAATTTCCGGGCACAACGGCAATATGATATTTTTCTAACAAATATAGACACAGGTCCATGGTGGTTTTGACCTGTTCATTTTTTGACAGGTACTCTGCTACATTTGGGAAAACATAAAAAGCGCCGTCTGGTTTTGGACATTTTATACCTTCAATATCTAACAAACTATTGAGCATAAAATTTCGTCTTCTAAGAAATTCTTTGTTCATTTTTACCAGGCTTCCATCCTCATGGATTAGGGCTGTAATGCAGGCTTTTTGAGTAATTGAATTCACACAAGAGGTTGTGTGTCCCTGGATTTTTGTCGCACTTTTGATTATTTCCATCGGGCCGGCAGCGTATCCGAGACGCCAACCAGTCATTGCATGGGCTTTTGACACACCATTAATAACCACAGTGATATTCTTTATTTCCTCTGAAACTTCAGCAATGGAGCAATGTTTAATATCTTCATAAACCAATTTTTCATATATTTCATCTGCAATAATAATAATGTTATGTTTTAGGCATACATTTCCAATTTCCCGGAGTTCATCTTTGGAGTAAACTGCTCCGGTTGGATTATTGGGTGAATTTAAAATTATTGCTTTGGGTTTGGAAAGAGTAAGGATCTTTTTTTCCAGTTGATCTGCGGATATTTTAAAACTTGTTGTTTCATCGGCGGACAAGAGAACCGGAATACCATCTACCAATTCTACCTGGGAAGTATAACTTACCCAATAGGGTGTGGGAATAATTATTTCATCTCCGGCATTACAAATTGTCATTAAAACATGCATGATTGATGATTTGGCACCGGGAGATACCAGAATATTTTCAGCAGAATAATCCAGATTATTATCTCTTTTAAATTTTTGGCAGATTGCCTTTCGGAGTTCCGGAATACCGGCCACAACTGTATATTTGGTAAAATTGTCATCAATGGCCTGCTTAGCGGACTCTTTGATGTTATCCGGAGTGTTAAAATCAGGCTCGCCCACTCCAAAATTGATTACATCATGTCCTTGTGCCATTAGTTTTTTTGCTTTGCTAAAAACCAAAATAGTAGGTGAGGTTTTTACTGTCTTTGCCCTGTATGATAAAAAGTTTTGCATATTTACCCCTGAATTTATTTTAATTTTTCACTTCCGGAAAAATCACGATAGAGAGAAAGTTGTTTAAAAATAGAGTCATATTTATCGTTTTTTGTTTCAATATATTCGGCGATGATTTCTCCCAAACCAGGCCCAAGCATAAAACCCTGTCCACACATTCCAATTAAATTCATAAGATTTGTTATTTCCTTTGTGTATCCAACAATTGGAAATCCGTCCGGTGTCATGGGATATAATCCCCGCCAGGTTCGTCTGATGCGTAGATTTCTTAACCTTGGATAGAGTGTCAACATTCTTTTGGTCACAAGCGGCAAAAAATCAGAAGTACAGTCAATATCCACACCGGGAATATTTGGCTGGGGAGTAATGCAAAAAACAACCTGACCTTCAAAATTTTGGTAAAAATAATAATTTGCCGAAAAATTGTCCTGGCGAATGTCAACGATCATGGGTTTGAAAAATTGTTGTACCGGCTCAGTTATTCCACCTTCATGGGATTCGGGGTAAACCGGAAAGTCCAGCCCTGCTAATTTACCAATTGCCGCTGCTCCGGCTCCGGCTGCATTTATTACTAATCCGGAAGAATATTTGTTTTTTGTGGTTTGGATTTGGGTGATTTTTTTGTTCTGAATTTGAAAACTTTGAACCTCTTCATTAAAATAAAAATCTACACCTTTATATCTGGCAAGCTGATAAAAAGCATCTATAACTTTCAGCGGGCTTGCAGACCCATCTTCCGGTGAATAAGTACCGCCCAACAACTTTTTTCTGGAAATTCCCGGTGCCAATTTTTCTACATCATCAGGGCCGATCCAGTCAATTTGTAAATCAAAATGTTTTTGCAATTCCAGCAGTTTTTTTAAAGCACGCTCTGTATAATTATTAAAAACCGGAAATAAATATCCTCCGGTCATCCAATCAACCTGAAAGCCGAATTCTTCTTCCATTCTATTTAGAATATTTATGGTTTTTTGGCCAATCAGGATTTTTGCCGGATCAGAGTGAGTTGCCCGAACTCCCCCAATAGCGGATTTGTTTTGTCCCTGTCCCACTGAAGAATGTTTTTCAATAACAGCTACTTTTAAACCGCTACGTCCTAAATAAAAAGCAAGAGGCGTCCCAATACTACCGGCACCAATAATGGTTATATCATAATTTTTCATAATCTGTTACTCGCTTTCTTCATTAATTATTGCATACATGGGAATTTCAACACACAATGGTCGTTTTGTGCCCTCGGTGACATCTTTCCATTCGACTCCTGCTTTTTTGAAAACCTGGGGTAAAAGAGTTGAGCAGGTTTTGCCGCCACAGGAACCCATTCCAACTCTGATTTGTTTCAGTTGATTTACATCGCGAATTTTATGTTCTTCGATATATTCTACTATTTCTTTTACACGCACCATTTCACAACGGCAAACAACTCCATTATCGGGTAAATATTCAAAACTTGCTTGAGGGAGCGGCCTGGTTTTTTCCTTTTTTTGAATAATGATTCCGGTTATTTTCGCTCCATTTTTAAGTGATGATTTGACAGTAATTAAATAGGTATGGAATTTTTTATTAAAACGGATCTTTTGAACTTCTGCATCTTCCAGATAATTGCCATTCTGGTCTGACACCGGCACCTTATCTCCGATGGCAAATTTAGGGATATATTCATACGGTATAATTACTTCTGCATGATGTGCATTAATCCTTTTAGCCAGAGTAATAGCCAGTCCGGGACAAATAGCAACACAAATTGTGCAACCGGTACACCCACCCAAATATTCCGGAATGTCCAGGATATTTCCCCGGTTGTTTTTTAATTTAATTGCATTGACCGGACAGACGGAAGTACAGGGGTTACATGGGATTTCTTCGTCACATTTAATAACAGGCTGATAGTTTTCATCTAAAACTACCGGAGATGGTTGAAAAATTTCCCCCGGTTTGCTTTTAAGGATTTCAGCCTTCTGACGTAAAGATGCTTTTATTTTGACTTTTTTACCCAGGAGGTTTGCCATTTCAAGCCCTGCGATTCGCCCGCCAAACATTGCAGAAGAGGCCTCTGCAATTTCACTGGCATCTCCGGCTTTAATCACTTTGAAGCCAAACTTTTTTGCTAATTTATAAAACTCATCTACTGGCGACAGACCAACAGCAATTAGTAAAGTGTCTGTGTTAAATGTTTTTGCGGTTTCCAGTAAGGGCTGAAAATTATCATCAACCTCTGCAATAGTCATTTTTTCAATTTTTCCATTACCACTTGCCGAAATTACTGTATGTCTGAGATAAATTGGGACACCCATACGTTTTATTTTGTCGGCATGAACTTTATACCCGGAAACTTTATCCAGGATATCACAAATCCCGAGAACTTCAATCCCGGCTTGCAGAGCATGATATGCCGCTATTAAACCAACATTACCACTACCTAAAATAAAGACCTTCTTAGATGATTTGACTAAATCTCGGTTAACAAGCGTCTGAAATGCACCGGCACCATAAACTCCCGGTAAATCATTTCCGTTAAAAATCAGAGACTTTTCTCTTGCTCCGGAAGAGACAATAAGGCCGTCAAAACCAATTAAAGCATAACAATTATTTTTGAGAAAGACGCCAGCCTTTTGATCCTTAAAAATTCCGGCTATAGTAGCATTCTTGAAAATCCGCACATTGGCCATTGAATAGACTTCATTATCAAGGATCGTAGCAATATCAATACCCCTGGTTCCGGCATAGCAATCTTTGATAGAGCCAAAAAACTTGTGGGTTTGCAAAACCAGTTTTCCGCCTAATACATCTTTGTCATCAACAAGAATAACGTGAAATCCCATTTTTGCCAACTCAATTGTTGCTGTCAGTCCCGAGGGGCCGGCACCAATAACCAGGATGTCACATTTATATTCTCTTTTTTCAAAATGCTCAAGGGGATGGTCGTCAGGAGGTAAATCCGGTAGATGAATAAGAGTGCGTATATCCATCCCGTCCTGTAGAGGTGTTACACATGATTTCAGGGGGTAGCCGTCAATAATCAAGGTGCAGTGTGAACATTGACCATTGGCACAGAATAATCCCTGGGAGACATCTTCCCGCTTGTGAATGGCAAACTCCTTGATATCGTTTGCTATTAATGCTGATGAAACAGGTTCTCCTTCAAATCCAAAATACTCCTTACCATTAAAAAGAAATTTAACCTGATGACGGTCATCTGGAATAGGTAATATTGGATGTTCTTCAATTCTGTTCATGCTATACCCTTTTTTAAAATTAATAATACAGACTTGCTTGTCTTTTCAAAATTTATGCCATTGAACTTTCTAATAAAAACATATTATTAATAAATATTATAGACTTGTGAATTTTTAATAGATTATTGTTGTGCTGTATAATGTCATTCTCCTGATAATAAACAGGTTAAGGTGAGGAGAGCCCGTGTTTTTTGCCGATGAAAGAATTCTATTATCAAAATATTATAATTTGCATTGCAATTGAAGAAATTTTAAACACTGAAAAAAAATGGTATAAAATTATTAAAAATGAAAATGTAATATACAAACAACCAGTGTTATTTTAAAAACATGTGGGAATGAGTGTCCCAAGAAAAGATAATTAGGCAGAAAATTTTTGTGTAAATGACCTGGTTATAATTGGTAATTTGATATTTATTTGGGTTTGAAAAATGTTTGAATAGTTTGTATTAAAGGTTTTGGATGGTTTACGATTTGGCAAAAAAAAATTAAAAAATGTCATTTTTTGCTTGACAAAGCAATTTTTTGAAGTTAATATTATTACGAACGTGTAAAAAAATATGTGGATTCGTAAACAATGAAGGGGTTATGAGGAAAACAATTACAAAAAAATGCTTACAACTTATTACAACGGCTGGTAAACTTTTTAAAGAGCATGGATTTAAAAATATTTCAGTTGAACAAATTTGCTCTGAAAGCAAGGTCAGTAAAATGACTTTTTATAAAAACTTTAAAAACAAAAATGACCTTATTTTATACATTTTGACTGAAATATTTGAACGGGGATTTCTTGAAGTAGATAGAATCTATGCTGAGAATATTTCTTTTGAAGAAAAAATGATTCAACTATTTACCTGGAAACAAAATTTTATTAAAGAATGGGGTGATAAATTCATTCTTGATTATATGCATGCCTTACCCGACCTGAAACTGCTTTTGGAAGACTATTATACAAAATCACATCAACTGTTTCTGGCGTTAATAATTGAATCTCAGAAAAAGGGAGAGGTTCGCCCTGAGATCAGGCCGGAATTTATATTAAAGATGTTAGATCTGTTCCAGGTGGTTGCGCAAGATGATGATTTGATAAAATATTATAACAAATATAATGATTTCCTGGCGGAGATTAATAATTTTTTCTTTTATGGTATTATTGCAGGGAAAGGAAAGAATAATTGAAGAAACTGGTATTGATTCTTTTTTGTAGTCTTTTTTTAATAAACTCCGGGCTGGGAGTGGAAATAAGGTATAAAGGTATTTTTTCCGGTTGGATATCAGAAAACCATAATACAAAATGGCAAAATCAGACTGGTGGAAGATATATTCCACAATTAACGATGCAACAGTATTTTAAAAAAGGTAAAATGTTCGATATCCAGGCCTCTTTCCACGGATTATTTTTAGCCGACCAATCTTCCGAGAACAGGTCTGATTTCGAATTATACAGATTTAAAGTGCGCTATACAACTCAGCAGTCTGAATCTCAATTGGGATTACAAAAAATAAATTTTGGTCCTGCTCAAATTTTACGTGCTTTAAACTGGTTTGATTCTCCGGATCTACGTGATCCCTTAAAACTCACAAATGGAGTCTATGCTTTTAGATTTAGATATACTCTTTTGAATAATATTAATTTGTGGATATGGGAAACATTACCGCAAGACAGATTAGATGATTTTAATCTTCCGAAAAACGTCAAAAAACCGGAATTTGGCTGGCGCTTTCAAGCCCCTGTTGCTAATGGAGAGTTGGGAATTAGTTTGCATTCTGCAAATTCGTCATCAGTACTTATCAACACCCAAAACACCTCAAATGTTGATAAGTATACAAGGGTTGGTTTCGACGGAAGATGGGATATCCTCGTCGGGATGTGGTTTGAAACGTCTTATCTTCAAAAGAATAATAACAAAATCCTGTCAAAACAGATAACACTCGGCGGAGACTATACATTTGATTATAAAAACGGATTATATTGTCTTGTCGAACATACATTGCTTGACAATTCTGATAATTTGTATTTTAGATCAGTTATACATCAATTATCAGCAATTTCTTTTTCCTATCCTGTATCTTTTTTTGATAATATTATGGCAATTGGATATTTTGATTGGACAGAAGAAAGGTTTTATCAATATTTCAGTTGGCAACGTAATTTTGATAAACTATCAATTAATGCGAGTATATTTAATTATTCCAAAAATGTTGAGGTTGAACATTCTACTACAGGATGTGGAGCACAAATAATGTTAATCTATACACATTGATTTTCTGTTTTTGCTTATTGCTACTCATGGGAATAATAAGATCAATATGTAGTGAAAAAACGACAGAAAAGAGAATATATAACAAGGAGGATAAATATGGAAGATTCAAAAATTATTACCATTAACGGTATGAAAAAACAATTCCCTATTGGCGGTGGTTTTTTCACTGCATTAGAGGATATCAACCTTGATTTTAAAAAGGGTGAATTTTCTGGAATTGTCGGACCAAGTGGTTCGGGGAAGACCACCTTGCTAAACATTATTGGCTCTCTCGATGTTCCGTCAGAAGGTTCCGCCGTTGTACTTGATCAATCCATTGGTGACCTTTCACACAAAAAAGCGGCTAATTTGCGGAATAAGCACATTGGATTCATTTTCCAGACATACAACCTATTACCGGTTTATAGTGTTTATGAAAATGTCGAATTTCCTCTTCTTTTACTTGGGATAGGTAAGGAAGAAAGGAAAAAGTTGGTAATGGATGCGCTGGAATGGGTCGGGCTTACTGATAAAGTGAAGTCCAGACCGGCACAGCTTTCTGGAGGAGAGTGTCAGCGCGTAGCGGTTGCCAGGGCTATGGTAAAAAAACCTGTAATTGTATTAGCCGACGAGCCGACTGCAAATCTTGATGCTGAAAACTCGCATAATATTTTACAGACTATGGAAAAATTAAATTCTGAACTGAAAACAACTTTCATTTTTGCTACACATGATCAAAAAGTAAAAAAATATTTACACAGACAGGTTTCTCTGTTTGATGGCAAAGTGGCTAAGGATGAAGTAGTAAAGAATGGTT
>JAOZSR010000017.1:0-6528 GCA_029939575.1 Fidelibacterota bacterium | reverse complement strand
AATGGTTAATGGAAAGGAAAAATGGGAAAGATTAATAGAGTAGAGGAAATGCCTGTATATCAGAAGTTCTATGAGCTGACACTGGAAGTAGAAGGAATAACCAGAGATTACGGGTCCGATTTTCGTTGGCTCAGAATTCAATTACTTAAATCTTCAGAGTCTGTTTGCGCAAATATGACGGAAGGATTTTACGCCCAATATAGTACAGAATATTTGCAATCTTTATTTTACTGTCGTAGAGAAGCCCGTGAAACAGTGACTCTTATCAGATATGCAAACGATGTCAATTTATTACAAAAATCTGTATCCGAAAGTATTTGTTTAAGATATGATGATGCTTTACGACAACTCGCAAATTTGATAAAAAGTATCGAAAGGAAGATACATTTGAAAGGCAAGTCAAAGACTACCGTTTATTGTGTAAGGGAAGGTTCTGAAAGTTATGAGATTAACCCGTTACAACCATCAACCATTAACCATTAAACATCAACCATTTAAAAAAAAGGAGAATTTAAAATGTTAGCAATTAAATTAGCCTATCGTAATTTATTGGGAGCGGGATTGAGGACATGGCTGAATATTATTGTCTTATCGTTCTCGTTTCTGATAATTATCTGGAACAGAGGTGTCATTAATGGCTGGGATCGCCAGGCGCGTATCGATACAAAGAATCAGGAAGTCGGTGGCGGCCAATATTGGCATGAAAATTATGATCCTTACGACCCGTTTACATTGGAAGATGCACATGGCATAATACCAGAAAAATTTCAATCAATAGAAAATTATACTCCAATCTTAATTTCCCAGGCCACAGCCTATCCTGATGGACGGGTTCAAAGTGTATTACTAAAAGGAATTGAACCTGATCAGAAAATTCTTAAGATACCAACCGAATCTCTCAAATCTGATATAGAAGAAATTCCGGTTATGCTGGGCCGCCGGATGGCTGAGAATAATAAACTGAAAATCGGTGATTTTGTCACTGTCCGCTGGCGGGACGCCAACGGAACATTTGATGCAGCCGACGCGAAAGTCGTTCACATTTTCAAAACCGATGTACCGTCAATTGATAATGGGCAGATGTGGGTACCGATGCAACGACTTCAAAAAATGATGCAAATGGATGGAGAAGCAACCCTTGTTGTTGCAAGCCAGGAAATCACTTCGGCTCCGGATCTAGCCCATTGGATATTTAAGGATCATGATATTTTGTTTAAAGATTTTGAAGAGCTAATAGAAATGAAAAATGTCGGCGGCTATATTATGTGGTTTATCCTGCTTTTATTGGCCTGGATCGCAATATTTGACACACAGGTTTTATCCATATTCCGGCGGCAGAAAGAGATAGGCACAGACATCGCCCTGGGCATGACCCGCGGGCAGGTAATCCGACTCTTTACTGTTGAAGGAGCAATGCATGGAATTTTGGCAGCGATTCTGGCTGCAATTTATGGAGGACCTTTGCTTTGGCTTCAGGCTGTAAAGGGTTTTGCTATGCCGGAAGGAACTGACGATATGGGAATTGCAATTGCCGACACGATATATCCATATTATAGTATTGGATTGGTTGTGGTGACAGCTTCGGTTGTTTTGATAACAACGACCATTGTTAGTTTTTTACCTACGAGAAGAATTAGTAAAATGAATCCAACAGATGCTATAAGGGGGAAAATACAATGATAAAATTTCTATTAAAAGGTGTCTTCCGAGATCACCACCGTAGCTTTTTCCCGGCAATCACTGTAAGTATTGGCGTTGCATTGACTGTTTTAATGCATTGCTATCTTACCGGTGTATTTGGAGATATGATAGATGTAAATGCAAAATTTCAAACAGGACACATTAAAGTCATGACTCAGGGCTATGCAGATAATATTACCCAGATGCCCAATGATTATGCAATAGTTGGTATTGATAAAGTGTTAAGAACTTTACATAATCAATATCCGGAAATGATTTTCGTCCAACGAATAAAGTTTGGAGGGTTATTAGATGTTCCAAATGATAAAGGTGAAACAAAGAAACAAGGTCCTACTATGGGCATTGCAGTGGATCTCTTTTCAGAAAATAGTACCGAACCAGACAGATTGAACATCACTAAATCAATACAACAGGGGCAAATGCCTCAAAAACCAGGTGAAATTCTGATTAGCGATGATTTTGCTAAGAAACTGGGAATCGGACCGGGAGAAGAAGTCACGTTATTAAGTTCTACCATGTATGGCAGTATGGCAATCAGGAATTTTGTCATCTCGGGGACTGTACGTTTCGGAGTAACCGCTATGGACAGATCTACAATTATTATGGATATTACAGATGCACAATCCGCCTTGAATATGGAAAATGCAACGGGAGAGATTTTGGGCTATTTTCCCGATAATATCTATGATAATCCAAGAGCAGAGAAAATGGCACAGGATTTTAACAGGGAGTTTTTTGATTCAAAGGATGAATTTTCGCTGAAAATGTCTGAATTAAAAGAACAATCCGGCCTGTCTGAATATCTCGATTATGCCGACAAAATGCTTGGTATTTTGATATTTGTTTTTGTTTTTGCCATGTCACTTGTATTGTGGAATTCCGGCTTACTGGGCGGTTTGCGGCGCTATGGCGAAATCGGAGTTCGGCTGGCAATTGGCGAAAATAAAGGACATATTTACAGATCTATGATTGTTGAATCTATCGGTATCGGATTTATAGGATCAATTGTAGGAACTATTATGGGTTTGGGTTTTTCTTATTGGTTAAGCAAGGGAATTGATATTAGTGCCTTTACACAAAGCAGTTCTATGATGATGCCCTCGGTTTATCGGGCAGTTATAACTGACAATGCTTATTATATCGGATTTGTTCCCGGATTACTTGCTACAATTTTGGGTACAATGCTGGCCGGTATCGGCATTTATAGAAGGCAAACCGCCTCATTATTTAAGGAGTTAGAAACATGAAAAAAATCGAAGTCTTTGGAAATTTCCTTCTTTTCTCGGCAATGTTAATGGCCCAAATACCATCTGCAGAGGAAATACTTAAGAAAATAGATGAAAATATGGTCTTTGATCAGGCAATATCAAAATCAAAAATGGTTATTCATGGTAGAATCGGTGATCGTACAATTGAATCAAAAGCCTGGTCAAAGGGAAATGATCTGGCAATGGTTGAATATCTTTCGCCGGCTCGCGAAGCAGGTACAAAAATGCTCAAAACAGCGGATAAACTCTGGATATACACTCCGGAACCAACAGATAGGATTATTACAATCTCCGGTCATTTATTACGACAATCTGTAATGGGTTCTGACCTGTCCTATGAAGATATTACTGATAACTCAAGCATGATTGAAAGTTATAATGCGAAAGTGTTAGGCACGGAAACCATTTTTGAGCGCAATTGTTATGTTTTGGAACTTGTTGCAAAAAAAGATGATATCTCCTATTATAAAAGAAAAATCTGGGTAGATGTAGAACGAATGTTACCTTTAAAAGAAGAGCGTTTTGCCAAAAGCGGAAAGCTACTAAAAAAGACAGAAATTCTTGAGGTTTTTCAACAGGATGGCCGCTGGTATCCAAGACATATGACTTTCAAAGATATGTTGTCACGGGGTGAAGGCACAGAGTATTTTATCAATTCTATTGATTTTAATGTGGATATACCGGAATATATATTTACAAAAGCTGCTTTGAGGAGGTGAGTTATCTGGTTGCCGGATTCTGACGATTGACGGAGTTGTGTGATTTTTCCCATTGGCTAAAGCCAAAGGTTAATATTTTTGCGTATTATTTAATAGACCATGTTTTTCAACTATTAGTCAACAAGTAGTTCGGAGATAAATGTTAGCACTAAAATTAGCCTATCGCAACCTTGTAGGTGGAGGATTGAGAACATGTCTGAATGTTCTTATTCTATCCTTTTCATTTTTGGTAATTATCTGGCACCGGGGTTTAATGCTGGGCTGGGATCGGCAGGCACGGACAGATACAATTAACCAGCAGGTTGGCGGTGGCCAATATTGGCATGAAAATTATGATCCTTTTGATCCCCTGGCCTTAACAGAGGCTCATGGAATTATCCCGGAAAAATTACAATCAAAGGAGAAATACTTACCAATTCTGGTTGCCCAAGCTACAATATATCCTGAAGGCCGGGTGCAAAGTGTTCTGTTAAAAGGAATTGAGCCATCTCAGAAGATCCTGGCCATTCCAACTGAACATTTAGAATTAAATATAGAAGAAATCCCTGTAATTCTTGGTTCCAGGATGGCCAAAAACAGTAAATTAAAACTTAACGATTTTGTGACAGTTCGTTGGCGTGATGCGAAAGGAATATTTGATGCCGCTGATGCAAAAGTCGCACACATTTTTACAACAGATGTACCGATAATTGACATGGGTCAAATATATTTACCTTTGCAAAAACTGCAGGAAATGATGCAGCTCAGAGGTGAAGCAACGATTATTGTAGTAAATCAGGAAACCACTATTGCTCATGATGTACCACCTTGGTTATTTAAAGATCATAGTATTCTGTTAAAAGATCTTGATGAATATTTAAAAATGGGAACCATTGAAGGTATAATTATGTGGTTTATTCTACTATTATTAGCATGGATTGCAATATTCGACACACAGGTTCTCTCTATTTTTAGACGCCAGAAAGAAATAGGCACTGACATTGCCCTGGGCATGACCCGCGGACAGGTAATTCGTGTTTTTACAGTTGAGGGAACAATGTACGGAATTCTGGCTGCAATTTTAGCAGCAATTTATGGCACCCCGTTGCTTTATTATCAGGCGGTAAATGGGTACGCTATTCCGGAAGGTACTGGTGAAATGGGAATAGCCATATCTGATGTGATGTATCCATATTTTAGTTTTGGATTGGTTTTCGGGACAGCCTTTGTAGTTTTGCTCACTACAGCAATCGTAAGTTATTTACCGGCTCGTAGAATTAGTAAAATGAATCCCACCGACGCAATCAGAGGAAAATTACAATAATTGTATTTTCTAAAATTCAACAATATAGCATGATAGTCTTTAGCATTAGCAAGGTAAAGTAATAGGAAAATATTCGAAAAATGACAGGAATGATTTCATAAAATTAATAAAAGTTGCTAATTTAACAGGTGAACAGAAAAAAGCCGAAAGGATTCTTCATGTATAAAAATATTATAGATTTTGCAAAGAAAAATGAAAACTATGTAGCCAATTTGCTTGCAGACCTGGTGTCCCTGCCATCTCTCAGTGGCAAAGAAAAACACGTTGTCATGAGAATTAAGCAGGAGATGGAAGAGATAGGATTTGATGAAGTCAGGATTGATGGTATCGGGAATATTATAGGTAGAATTGGCAATGGTCCTCAAAAAATTGCTTTTGATGCTCATATTGATGTTGTTGATACAGGAAATCCGGATTTGTGGGATTTTGAACCCTTTGAAGGAAGAGTAGAAAATGGCAAAGTCTGGGGGCGCGGAACAGCAGATCAAAAAGGCGGAATGGCTTCTATGTTATTGGCAGCGAAAATTATCAAAGAATTTCAACTTGAACAAAAATTCACATTATATTTTACCGGGACTGTGATGGAGGAAGATTGTGATGGTTTATGTTGGAATTATTTGATAAATGAAGAAAACATAAGGCCGGATTTTGTTGTGATAACAGAACCAACTGCCTGCAATATTTACAGAGGACATCGAGGGAGAATGGAAATTTCTGTTTCCGTACCCGGATTATCAGCCCATGGTTCTGCTCCGGAAAGGGGAGAAAATGCAATTTATAAAATGGCAAAATTAGTTCGGGAAATAGAACAATTAAACAAAAATCTGAAGGTTGATAAATTTCTTGGAAAAGGAACAGTTGTTGTCAGTGAAATCAAATCTGTAAGTCCATCACTTTGTGCCGTTCCTGATTTATGTTCTATTTATTTAGATCGTCGCCTAACATGGGGCGAAACCAAAGAATCGGCGGTGAATGAGATTTTGGAAATTGCGAAGAAAGTAAAATTAGATATTGAGGTCAAGATTCCTAACTATAAGGAATCTGGCTGGACTGGAAATTCTTATTCTATGGAAAAATATTATCCTACCTGGAAAATTGACAAAAATCATAATATAGTTACAAAAGCTATTAATAATTACAAAAATCTCTTTACTCAAGAACCCAAAGTTGATAAATGGACATTTTCAACAAATGGAGTCACCATTTGTGGTGTTCATGGAATTCCGTGTATTGGATTCGGGCCGGGTTTTGAAGAACAGGCCCACGCGCCAAATGAATTTTGCCCTGTAGATCATTTGTGGAAAGCGGCGTCTTTTTATGCCGGACTTTTGTTGGACTAATTACATTTTTGTAATATTGTTACAAAAATCTATCTAAGATGGGTTCGTAAAAAGTGAAAATCAAGTCATTCTGAGTGAGGTACGAATGAAGAATCTCTTACAATTATCGACGAGGCTCTTCGTTGCTATGCTGCCTCAGACGATGTCCGGCTTTCGACGGAAAGACAGCTTCGAACCTTTTTACGATTCCATCAAAT